>DATHLO010000173.1:0-3394 GCA_035488075.1 Steroidobacteraceae bacterium
CCGCTCCTTGCCGGCGAGGCCTTCTGCGAGAAGCCACCGTTCGCGTACTGGGTGGCGGGTGCCTCGATCCGGGCATTCGGACCGCGCGCCTGGGCCGCGCGCTTGCCCAACCTGTTCTATGCCCTCATCGCAGCTCTGGGAGTCGGACTTCTGGCACGGCGAAGTCTGGGGCGCGAGGCGGCATTCGCCGCCGCCGCCGCCCTCGCCACCTTTCTCTTGTCGTATCAGGTGCTCGTGTGGCTGGCGACCGACGCACCGCTCCTCGCCGCGGTGTCCGTGGCGCTTTACGGCGCGTACGGCGGATTCTATGCGGAGCGTAGCGCCGATCGGCTGCGCGGCTACACCCTCATGCACGCCGCGCTCGCGGTGGGTTTCTTGAGCAAGAGCGCCGTCGCCTGGATGGTGCCTGCCCTTGCGCTCCTGGTGCTCGTGGTGTGGGAGCGGCGCTGGCGCGAGCTCGCACGCTGGGAGCTCTATGCCGGGCTCGTGCTCCAGGCCCTGGTCATCCTTACCTGGGTTGCGGCGGTGTATCGCGGGCCCGACGGCGCCCTGCATCTCAAGGTGTTCTTCTGGAACAACCTCGCCGGCCGGTTCGCGCACGTCGAGGCGCCGCAGGGTCTGCAATACGCCGCCGGCCATCGCAACAGCCCCGGCAAATACCTGCTCGAGCTGCCGCTGTATCTGTGGCCGTGGACGCTGCTCGCCGCGGCCGCCCTGCGCCGCGCATGGCAGGCGTTGCGTGCCGGCGCCGCCGGCGCCGGGGAGATGCGCCCCGTGCGGTTCGCCCTCGCGACGGCACTACCCTCGCTCGCGCTTTTGTCCGTGGCGGCCACCGCCCGCAATATCTATCTGGCGCCGGCTCTGCCCGGCTTCGCGCTGCTCCTCGGCTGGTGGGCGTCTCTCGAGTCTCACGACCGCTGGGATGTCCGCGCGCTGCGCGGCACTGCCTATCTGCTGCTCATCGCGATGCTGGTGTTTGCGGGCGCGGATGCGGTGCTGCTTGCACCGGGCGCACCCTTGGCCTCGCTCGCGATCGCCGCACTTGGCCTGCTCGTCGCCGCCGTCCTTGCGATCCGGGCCGACTCGGCGGCGCGGCACGACCGGACGCAGCATGCGCAGCTGGCACTTCTGCTCGCCTACTGTGTGCTGCTGATCGTTCCGGCGTGGCCGCTCTATCGCGAAGTTGACGCCTGGCAAGACCTGCAAAGCGTCGCGCAGGCGATCGAGTCCGACGCGCGAGGAAGAGCGCTGATTCTGATGGCGCCCGACGAGACCACCCAGGCCGTCATCGACATGTATGCACGCACCGACGCCGAGCTTGTCCCGGGCCCGCTCGGGGCGACCGCCCTCGCCGAGTTGCGAGAACGCCTCGCACGTGAGCCGGACGCGCGCGTCGTCACGCTCTTGCCGGGACGGGAGCTCGTGGGAGCATTCCGGGCGAGTGCCGAGCGCTTCAAGCCCCGAGTGCTCGACGACGAGCTGCCGACATGGATCGCGGCGTCGGGACTCAAAATCGCGCACCGCTACGCGCTGCCGAACGGCAGGCGTTACGCGCTGCTCGAAGCGGCCCGCTGAGCCGTGGCGCGAAATACCTCGACGTAGCGCTGCACCTGGCGATCCCAGGAAAAATTCTCGCGCATGGCATTTTGCATCAGGCGCGGCCAGCTGCGCCCGTCGTTGAACCAGTCGAGCGCGGTATTGATCGCCCACAGCACGGCCGCCGAGTCATAGTCGTTGAATACGCAACCCGTCCCCTCGCCCGTCGCCGGGTCGAAGTGCCGCACCGAATCGGCAAGGCCGCCCGTGCGGCGCACGATGGGAATGGTTCCATAGCGCAGGCTATACATCTGATTGAGGCCGCAAGGCTCGTATTGCGAAGGCATCAAAAACAGGTCGCTGCCCGCCTCGATGAGGTGCGCCAGCGGCTCATCGTGCCCGGGGCGGAAGGCCACGCGGCCGCGAAAGCGGCCGGCGAGCGAGGTGAAGAACGCGCTGTAGCGCTCATCGCCGCTGCCGAGCACCGCGAGCCCGAAATCGCGGCTGCCGAGCGCCTGCGGGAGCGCATCCATGAGGATGTCGATCCCTTTTTGAGAGGCGAGGCGGGTCACCATGCCGATGAGCGGCGCGGCGGGAGGAACCTTCAGGCTCAGCGTGTCGCTGAGGCGCTCCTTGTTCACGCGTTTGCCGCGCAAATCATCGCGCGAGTATTGCTGCACGATGTAGCGATCGTAGCGCGGATCCCACTCCTGGTAATCGACGCCGTTGAGAATGCCGATGACCGGCTCCGCGCGCGCCCCCAAAGCCGCTTGCATGCCCATGCCGAGCGCTGTGTCGGTGATCTCCCGAGCATAGGTCGGGCTCACGGTGGTCACCGTGTCGGCAAATTTTATTCCGGTTTTCAGGGAGTTGATCACGCCGAACTGCAGATCCCCGGCGTCGAGCTGAGCCTCCGCGGCCGACAGACACAGATCGCTCATGAACGCCGCGGGAATGACCCCCTGATAGCCGATGTTGTGAATGGTCAAGACGCTCCGCGAGCGGGCGAACAGCGGCACCGGTGCGTACAGGGATTTGAGGAACAGGGGCAGAAATGCGGTATGCCAGTCATGACAGTGAAATATGTCAGGTGCGAACCCTGAGCGCAGGCAACTCTCCATCACCGCGCGCGTGAACAGCAGGAACCGGCGATGCTCGTCCGGGTCCCGCGTATAGATCGCCGGGCGGTCGAAAAGCTCCGGACAGTCGATGAAGTACGCCGTGATTCCAGTGCCCGGCACGTGTGTGGTGCGCACCGAGAACGCATAGGCGCGGCCGTCTATGGTAACTCCTACATTTTGCAGGCCGAGCACCGGCTGCGTGCCCGGATGCGCGCGTCTCACGGCGGCATAGAGCGGCATGAAGGCGCGGATCTCGTGGCCGAGCTGCGCCAACTCGCGCACCAGCGCCCCGACCACGTCCGCGAGACCGCCGGTCTTGGCGAAAGGCACCATCTCGGAACTCAGTATGCAAACTTTGAGCGCGGACATCAGGCCAGTTTAGCAAAGGCGATTTCCGCCGCGAGACGGTCTCTGTCGCAAAAAGCTGGCGCCGCGAAAATCTGGTGCGGTGTGCCGCCCACTGTGGCAGGCTGCGAGCAGACACCAAGAAGCACGCTATGCGCCACGCCGCTCGATCCAACACCGGACGTTACGTCAGCCGATTGACGAGCGGCACATTGGCGGTCGTGATGGCCGGGGGCCGCGGCGAGCGCCTCAAGGCGCTGACCCTGAATCGATGCAAGCCCGCGACGCCGTTCGGCGGCAAGTTCCGCATCATCGATTTCGTGCTGTCGAATTGCGTGAATTCCGGCATCCGCCAAATCGCCGTGCTCACACAGTACAAGGCGCAGCCGCTG
>DATHLO010000174.1:0-3551 GCA_035488075.1 Steroidobacteraceae bacterium
GTCATCAAGCCAGTGCGGGGTCGCGACCTCGGTGTTGGGAATCTGCTCGGCAAGGTCGCGCCCGTCGGCGACGTTCAGGATGTGCAGGATCGAATCCTCGCTGCCGTCCTTGGACAGCCCGTAGACCACGCGCGTGCCATCGTTGCAGGCGAGCCACCAGTCGAGCGACAGATGACTGTGCGCGCCGGACTTAAGCGTCGGGTCGATGAGCACGCGACGGCGGCCGCCTTCCTCGACGAACAGCTTGAAGTTGTCGGCGCCCGCCGGGCGCTGCTCAAAGAAGAGCTTGCTGCCGGCGCGCTGCACCTCGCGCGTGACGGCCGTGTCGCCCGAGAGCTGCTGGATGCGCTTCAGCAGCGCCGCCCGGCCCGGAATCGTGTCGAGCACGGCGCGCGCGTGGGCGTTCTCACCCTTGAGGAAGGGCAGCCACTCGGCATCCTTGTCGTTCTCCATCCAGCGATACGGATCGCTTAAGGTTTCGCCGAAGTAGGTATCCTTGACCACCGCGACGCGCGCCACCGGCGCGGGCGGGATGGCGGCCGCGGCGCTCATGGAGCGACGTGCGAGCACGGCGCTGAGAAGACCCCCGCTCCACACGAACAGATCGCGACGATTGATGCCTGCCATCCCAACTCCTAGTCCTCGAGGAGGGTCCCCTGGTGAAAGAGGATCTTCCAGCCCGCCGCGCTGCGTCGCCAGAGCGTGGCGCGGCGCGTGCGCCGCTCGCCCTGCAGCAGGGTATAGGTGAGAAGGTAGACCTCCGGGGCGAGCGCACGGCAGTAAAAGTCGCTGGTTTCCCAGTGATCCTCGGGCGGAGCGGCGGCGCGCGCGGCGAGGGTCTTGAGCACGTACTGGCGGCTGTAGCGGCGCCCGGAGGCGCCGATTTCCCAGAAATCCTCGTCTACCAGCTCTTCGAGCGCGCTGCGCGCGCCACGGTAGAGCGCGCCGTGGAAGATCGGCTCGCGCGCGCGCAGTTCCTCGAGAACGGCACGATCCTCACGGCGCGTGACGAGTTTCGGTTCCATGCGCGCCGCCCGGGCCGAAAGCGGCGCGGCTACTGCGACTCCGGCAGCGCGCGCACATCCTGCTGCATCTGCCGCGCCACGAGATCCGCGTTGCCGCCGTGCGTGAGCACCGCGATGCTGCCCGGCTGCGCCGGCACGATGACCCCGTTCATACCCGCCTCGTGGAAGTTGCGCGGCCCCTTGACCTGCTCGTGCCGCAGGATGAGCACGGTGGCCGGGCCCTGCGCGGTCTGCACCACCAGGTGCGGCACGTAGTGGCCGCGAAACCAGCAGCTCTGCGCGTAGGTGATCTTGTCGGACGTCACATCGAGCGCCACGCCCGCGCCGTTGAGCGCGTGGCCGATCTCCTGTGCGCTCACCTGCTGACCCAGCCAGCTCTCCGGTTCCGCCTGCACGTGCGCGACGACATCGTGCGCCAGGGTATCCGTCGGCCGCAGCAGCCACAGGGTGAGCACGGCGACGCTAGCGAACAGCACGCTGGCCGCGAGCGCCCACGGCCGCCACGGCTGCCGCGGCGCTGAGCGTAAGCGGCTGCCCGCGCCGCGTTGCACCGCCGCCTGCGGCGGCTGCTGCAGGGCATGCTCGATGTTGGCCTCGAGCGCGAGCATCTCCTCGCGGAACTGCGCGCACGCGGCGCACGTCTGCAGGTGCTGCGCGAGCTCCGGCGCGCTGCTGCGCGGCTCGGCGCCGATCAGGAGCCGGGCGTGCTCGCAGTTCAAGCCGCGCCCCCGCCATCGCTCACGTCCGGCGCGCCAGACAGGCCGCAGATGACGCGCAGCTTGTTGCGCGCCCGGAACAGGCGCGTCAGCACCGCGCTTGCCGAAAGCGACAGCTCCTGCGCGATCTCTTCGGTGGAGAAGCCCCCGAGGACCTGCAGTACCAGCGGCTCCCGATACTCGAGCGGTAATCTCATGATCGCATGGCGCAATGCAAACAAATCATCCTCGGTATCCACGGAGACCGGCCCCGCGTGGGTTTCGGCCACCTCGTCCAGCGGCACGAGCTCCAGGCGCTTGCGCTCGTAGAGCCGTGCGTGCTCGCGCCGCACGATGGTGAGCAGCCACGGCCGGGCCGCGCTCGCATCCTTCAGCGCCTCGCGCGAGCGCCAGGCACGCAGCAGCGACTCCTGCACGATGTCCTCCGCGATCGCCCGATCGCGTGCCAGCCACTGGGCAAAGCGCAGCAGATCCGGGCGCAGCGACTCGAACAGCCGCGTGAGGGGCGCGCCCGAATCCGCTCCGGGCAGCCGCCCACCTACTGACAAGACCGGGGATTCGGGCTGGGGATTGCGCATGGCGTTGCGGCGGACCGCGCGCAATTATACCCATGCCCCGTGGGCCACTCCGGCAATATCGCGTCAGGCCGACCGGTCTGGTCGGCCAGACGTTGAATTCCGCCGACAGGAGCACCCGTGAAAGTTCTCGTGCAATGGCTGATCGAATGGCCCCGGCGCATCGCCGGGCACCTCACCTGGCTCGCCCCCCTGTTCGCGCGCATCACCGTCGGCTGGGTGTTTCTGTTGAGCGGCTGGGGCAAGCTGCACGCTCTGCCGCAGGTCACCGAGAACTTCGTCGGCTGGGGCATACCGGCGCCGCACCTGCTCGCCACGTTCGTCTCCGGGGTCGAGTTCTTCGGCGGTCTGTTTCTGCTCATCGGGCTGCTCACGCGCATCTCCGCCGGCGCCCTCGGCATCACCATGATCGTCGCCATCCGCTCCGCGAAGTGGGCCGACGTCGACTCGCTCGAAACGCTCCTCGGTTTCGATGAGACCGAGTACCTCGCACTGTTCCTGTGGCTCGCCATCGCCGGCGCCGGGGCGCTATCGGTCGATCACTGGCTCGAAGGCTGGTTCCGGCGCCAGGACGCGGGAACGCCGCCCGGGCGCCTGCACTGACGCAAATGCCCCCGCGCCCCGGTCTACTCGCTTACCCGGGCCTCACCCGGGACAACTTAACGAGGGAAACATCCATGCGTTTAAAAAACTCCGGCGTGGCCGTCGCCACCGCCGCCGCCATGCTCTTCGGGACGGGACTCCTCAGCACCGCCGTCGCCGGCACCGACGCGCAGATTCACTGCACCGGTGCCAACGCCTGCAAGGGCCAGTCCGCCTGCAAGAGTGCCAACAACGCCTGCAAGGGCCAGAACGCCTGCAAAGGTCAGGGCTTTCTTGAGATGAGCAAGGCGGATTGCGACGCCGCCAAGGCCAAGGCGGGCAAGTAACGCGCCGCTGCCTTCCCCGCGGCGCGCGCACGGATCTTCAGCCCGAGCGCGCGGCCACCCCCGGTGCTCCGGCCCCGCAGCCGGCGCACCGGGTTCTTCAGCCCCTACGGCGGCACGCCGTCAAAGAAGTCCACGACACCGCTCTCGACCGAGTACTCCGCGCCCACGACCAGCAGCCCCTCCATGCGGATGAGCTGCTCGAGCACCTGCGAGCCGTGGCGCAGGTGAGCGGCCGACATGCGGATGTTGGCACGCACGGCGCGGTGCTCGAGCTCGGCGCGATCCTGTGAGGTGCCATCAAGGAGG
>DATHLO010000175.1:0-4748 GCA_035488075.1 Steroidobacteraceae bacterium
CCTGACACTGCGCTGGCTCGATGAGGGTGCGCTGCGGCGTCTGGGCGCCCACGCATTTCTTGCAGTCGCCGCCGGCAACGCTCAGGGCGGCGCGGGCATCGCGCACTTAAGTTACCGGCCGGCGCGCGCGCAGCGCCGCGCGCGGCCCGCCGTGGCGCTGATCGGCAAGGGGATCCTGTTCGACACCGGGGGCGTGAATCTGAAGACGCACCGCTCGATGCTGGATATGCATACCGACATGTCCGGCAGCGCGGTGGCGCTCGCCACCCTCATCGGGCTTGCGCAGCTGCGCGCCCCGTTCGCAGCCGACGCCTGGCTCGCGATCAGCGAGAATCGCATCGGGCCGCGTGCCTATAAACCGCAGGATGTCATCCGCGCAGCCAACGGCGTCACCATCCAGGTAATCCACACGGACGCGGAGGGACGCATGGTGCTTGCGGACACGCTGGCACTCGCCGCGCGCACGCGCCCGCGCTTCATGATTGACTTCGCCACCCTAACCGGTGCGTGCGTGTACGCCCTCACCGAGCGCATGAGTGGCGTGTTCACCAACCGCGCGCGTCTCGTGTCCGCGCTTCTCGAGGCCGGACGATTGAGTGGCGAGCGCGTGTGGAACTTCCCCTTCGAGGAGGACTTCGACGCCGACATCGAGAGCAAGGTGGCCGACGTCGTGCAGTGTGCCGTTGAGGGTAAGGGCGATCACATACTCGCGACGCGCTTCCTGTCACGCTTCGTGCCCGCCGACATCCCCTGGGCGCACGTGGATCTGGCCGCCGCGACGCGCAGCGGCGGGCTCGCGCACGTGAGCACCGACGTCACCGGCTTTGGCGTGCGCTTCGCGCTTGAGCTGCTGCTGCGACAGGATGTGTTCGGCGCGCTGGAGAAGCCGTGAGGTGACGAGCCTGCGCCTCACGCGTCCGGATGACTGGCACCTGCACCTGCGCGACGGGGCGGCGCTGGCGGCCGTGCTGCCCTACAGCGCGGCGCGTTTTGCGCGCGCCATCGTCATGCCGAACCTTGTGCCCCCGGTCACGACGACCGAGCAGGCGCGCGCCTACCGCGCGCGCATCCTGGCCGCGCTGCCGGCCGGTGCACACTTTGAGCCCCTGATGACGCTCTACCTGACCGATCACACCGCGCCCGAGCAGATCGTGAGCGCCAAGGCGAGCGGGTTCATCCACGGGGTGAAGCTGTACCCGGCCGGTGCCACGACGCACGCGGAAGGCGGCGTGACCGATCTCGCCCGCCTCGATGGGGTACTCGCGCGCATGGCGGAGGTGGGGCTGGTGCTGCAGGTGCACGGGGAAGTCACCGATCCGGCGGTGGACGTGTTTGACCGGGAGGCCCGCTTCATCGAGCGCGTGCTGGCGCCCCTCACTGAGCGGCACCCGCAGCTGCGCATCGTGTTCGAGCACATCACCACGCGCGCGGCGGTGCAGTTCGTGCTCGGCGCACGCGAAGGCATCGCCGCCACCGTGACGCCGCAGCACCTGCTCATGAACCGCAACGCGCTCTTCACCGGCGGCCTGCAGCCGCATCACTACTGTCTGCCGGTGCTCAAGGAGGAAACGCATCGGGCCGCGCTGCTCGAGGCGGTTGCCACCGGCACGCCGCGCATCTTTCTGGGCACCGACAGCGCCCCGCATGCGCGGGCTGCGAAGGAGAGCGCCTGCGGCTGCGCCGGCATCTTCTCGGCGCACGCCGCGCTCGAGCTGTACGCGGAGGCCTTCGAAGCGGCCGGCGCGCTGGAAAAACTCGAGGCGTTCGCCGCCTTTCACGGCGCGGACTTTTACCGTCTGCCGCGCAATCGCGAGCAACTCACCCTGGTCAGGCAAGCCTGGCAGGTGCCCGCGCACTATCCCTTCGGCGCCGACGTACTTGTGCCGCTGCGCGCGGGCGAGCAGGTGCCCTGGCGCCTGGCAGCCTGAGGGCGCGCGTATGAGCAGCAGGGAGCCCCCCGACAGCGAGAGCGTGCCGCAGGCGGCCGCGGCGGCGCTCATGTCACGGCGCTTCCGCGGCTATCTGCCGGTCGCGATCGATGTGGAAACCGGCGGCTTTCACGCCGCCACCGATGCCCTGCTCGAGATCGCGGCGACCCTCATCGACATGGACGCCGACGGCGCGCTCAGGCGCGGTGCCACGCATGATTATCACGTGAAGCCCTTCGAGGGCGCCCGCCTCGATCCGTTGTCGCTCTCGGTCACCGGCATCGATCCGCACCATCCCTTGCGACCGGCGCTGCCGGAGCGCGACGCGCTGCAGCGCATCTTCCGCGAAATCCGCCACGCGGTGCGCGCCTACGGCTGCCGCCGCGCGATCCTGGTCGGCCATAACGCGGCCTTTGATCTGGGCTTCCTGAACGCCGCCGTGGCGCGCGCCGACGTGAAGCGCAATCCCTTCCACCCCTTCTCGTGCTTTGACACCGCCACGCTCGCAGGGGCCGCGCTCGGGCAGACGGTGCTCGCCAAGGCGGTGACGGTGGCCGGACTTGTGTGGGACGCGGGGAGCGCACACAGCGCGCGCTATGATGCCGAGCGCAGCGCGGACATCTTCTGTCTGGTGTGCAACCGCCTGCGCGACAGTCACCAGGCGGCCGAAGAGCGCGCGCGTGCTCTGGGCTGGACGGGCGTGGGCGAGGCCGCCGAGACGGAAGCGGACCTGCCGGCGCCGCTCTAGCGGCGCCCGCCTCGCAAGGCGACGCTTTACTTCGCCGCGCCCGCCTCGGCGAGCAGCTTCTTCAGCTCACCGCTCTTGTACATCTCGAGGGCGATGTCGCAGCCGCCCACCAACTCCCCCTTCACATACAGCTGCGGGTAAGTCGGCCAGTTCGAATAGCGCTTGAGCGCTTCGCGCAGCTCCGGCTCTTCGAAGATATTCACGGACTTGAACTGCGCGCCCACGGCACGCAGCGCGGCGACCGTCTGCGCGGAGAACCCGCACTGGGGAAAGTCCGGCGTGCCCTTCATGAAAAGCACCACCGGGCTCGCATCGAGTTCCGTCCTGATTCTCTGCACCACGTCCATCGAGTCACCTACTTGGTAAGGTTGCGCCGCCGCTTGAGCTCATCCAGCAGCCGCCATTGTTCCTCAGCGCTCATCGCCATCCAGCGGGCGATCTCATCTCCGGAGCGCAGACACCCGATGCACAGCCCGCGCGCATCGAGGCTGCACACGTTGATACACGGGGACGGCGGGCGTTCCTGGCGCTCCGCGAGCTTTCCTTCAGCCGCGTTCACGATCCCTTAAGCGCCACCGCCACCAATTGAGCGTCCGTTGAATTATGGGGGTGCCTCGCCTATTCTTCAAACCGCTGTCGGATCCGCCCAGGCCCATAGAAACAAGAACTTGGAGGCTTAAAGCCATGAATCCCCTGAATAACCACCGTCAATCCCTCATCCTCGGGATCATCCTCGCGCTCCTCCTGGCGGTGTTCCTCGGTGGTACGCATTTCAACGAGCTGGGCCTGGCGCGCTGGTTCCACATCGTCGCCGGCGTGTTCTGGATCGGCCTCCTCTACTACTTCAACGTTGCCCAGACCCCGGCCCTTGCGGACGCGGCGGCCGACAAAGGCGGACCGGGCGGCGCGGGCGTCACCAAGTACGTGGCGCCGCGAGCGCTCTTCTGGTTCCGCTGGGCGGCGCTGGCGACGTGGCTCGGCGGTGCGTGGCTCTTGGTCAAGCTGGGGGCTTTCGTGCTCGCCTTCACCCTGCAAAGCCCCTACGTGATCATCGGCATCGGCGCCTGGCTCGGCACGATCATGCTGCTGAACGTCTGGGGGATCATCTGGCCGAACCAGAAGAAGATCCTGGGCATCGTGGCGGCCACCGATGAGCAGAAGGCGCGCGCGCGCAAAGCTGCCGGCATGGCCTCGCGGGTGAACTTCGTGCTCTCGATCCCGATGCTCATGTGCATGGCGGCGCAGAGCCACGGTCTGCCGTTCATCAAGTAGTGCCCGAGCTTCCGAGCGATCTTGGCCGACAGGTCGAGACGGCGCTCGCCGAGGATATCGGCCGGGGCGACGTCACGGCGGCCCTGGTGCCGGCCGCGCAGCGCGTGCGCGGCCGCGTCATCACGCGCGAGGCGGCGGTGTTGTGCGGGCAAGCGTGGGCCGATGAGACCTTCCGGCGCCTGGATCCTCTGGTGCGGCTCACCTGGCACGCCCACGACGGCGCGCGCCTCGTCGCGGACCAGGTGGTGCTCGAGATCGCAGGTCCTGCGCGCGCGGTACTCACCGGTGAGCGCACGGCGCTGAACTTCCTGCAGCTGTTGTCCGGCACCGCGACGGTCGCGCGGGCCTACGTCGATGCGGTCGCCGGTACCGGCTGTCGCATCCTCGATACGCGCAAGACCGTCCCCGGGCTCCGCACGGCGCAGAAATACGCAGTGCGCTGCGGCGGCGCCGACAATCACCGCATGGGTCTTTTTGACCAGATCCTCATCAAGGAAAATCACATCGCCGCCGCCGGTTCCATCACCGCGGCGATCGAGGCGGCGCGCGGAAGCGAGCCCAAGGTGGGTGTAGAGGTCGAGGTGGAGTCGCTGCAGGAGCTCGCCGAAGCCCTCGCCGCAGGCCCCGACATCATCATGCTCGATGAGTTCAGCCTGACCGATATGCGCAGCGCAGTGGCGCTGAAGAATGCGCGTCGTGCCAGCGTACGGCTCGAGGCCTCGGGCAGTGTGTCGCTTGAGACGGTGGGCGCGATCACGAAGCACGTGCGCGCGCTGGATCTGTCGCTGCGGCTGCAGTTC
>DATHLO010000176.1:0-5491 GCA_035488075.1 Steroidobacteraceae bacterium
TTTCCTTGAGGGTGTTGATGGGGTATTGCGAGAGCCGCATTGGTTACGTTCGGACCCGTGTCAGAGATGGGGGCGGGAATATTAGCATCGCCTGCTAAGATGCCCGACTTCACCATTCAATGAGCCGGAAATCGCCAGCACATGGAAGCCGAACCTGAAGTGGAGTTGAAGCCGCGCCGCAAGGGTATTTACCTGCTGCCGAACCTGCTGACCACCGGGTGCATGTTCTCGGGCTTCTACGCCATTGTCGCCGCGATCGACAAGAACTTCGCCCCGGCGGGCGAGGCTATTTTCGTGGCCATGCTGTTCGATACCCTCGATGGGCGCATGGCCCGACTCACGAAGACCGAGAGCGCCTTCGGCAAGGAGTACGACAGCCTGGCCGACATGGTGGCCTTCGGGCTCGCACCCGCGATCGTCGCCTACCAGTGGGGCGTGGTGCGCATCATGGAATACGGACACCACTGGGGCCGCTTCGGCTGGCTCGCCTGTTTCTTTTACGCGGTGGCCGCGGCGCTGCGCCTGGCGCGCTTCAACGCGCGCTCCGCGAGCGCCGACAAGCGCTACTTCGAGGGCCTGCCGAGTCCCTCGGCCGCCGCGATCGTCGCCGCGTTCGTGTGGTTCTGCAGCGACTGGCGCGAGCCGCGCCTCGAGGGCTTGATCTCCGCCTTCCTCGTCACCGCCAGTGCCGGTGCGCTGATGGTCACGAGCTTCGGCTACCCGAGCTTCAAGCAGTTCGATCTGGATAAGCGCATCCGCTTCGTTTACATGCTCCTGGTGCCGCTCACCTTCGTGCTGATCGCGATCGACCCGCCCACGATGCTGCTGTCGATGTTCGGCACCTACGCGTTGTCGGCACCGGTCTTGTGGGTCGGACGGCGCCTGCGGCGCCTGGTGCGCGGCGCCCCGACCCCGGGTGCCTCGTGAGCCATGGCGCAAGAGCGACGCCAACAGTACCTGGCTGCGATCGGCATTGACCTGTGGGTCCCGCGCGCCGCGCGCGCGCAACCCGCAGTGGCCGTGAGCGCGAGCCTTGCGCCGCCGCCGCCGGCGGCCGCGGCTGCGCCCGCGGCGGACGCGGCGGCCTGGGAGGCGCTGCGCACGCAGGTGCTTCAGTGCACCAAGTGTCCGCTGCACCTGACGCGCACGCAGGGGGTGTTTGGAGTGGGACCCAAGCGCGCCGACTGGCTCGTGATCGGCGAGGCGCCCGGTGCCGAAGAGGACCGGCGCGGGGAGCCCTTTGTCGGGGCCGCCGGCCAACTGCTCGATGCGATGCTGCGCGCCATTGGCCTGGACCGGGCGACGAACGTGTATATCGCCAACATGCTCAAGAGCCGGCCGCCGGGCAACCGTGACCCGAAGCCGGAGGAAATCGCGGCCTGCCTGCCGTACCTGCAGCGGCAGATCGAGTTGCTGCGCCCCAAGATCATGCTCGCCGTCGGGCGCATCGCCGCGCAGAGTCTGCTTGGCACGCAGGCGCCCCTCGGACGGCTGCGCGGTGAGGTGCACCGCTTCGGTGATACGCCGCTGGTGGTGACGTATCATCCGGCCTATCTCTTGCGCACGCCGGCCGAGAAGCGCAAGGCGTGGGAGGATCTGAAGTTTGCCCGCAGCGTCTACCAGCAACTCACGCAAGGCTCCGTGACCGATGGCAACCGCGCCTGAACTGTTCGACGCCGCGCCCGAGGTGGCGATGCGGCCGATGCGCGCCGCGGACGTGCTCGAGGTCGTGGCGATCGAGCGCGCCTCCTACCAGTTCCCCTGGAGTGAGGGCATCTTCCGCGACTGTCTGCGCGTGGGCTATATCTGCCGCGTCATCAGCTTTGAGCGCCAGGTGACCGGCTACGGCGTCATGAGCGTGGGCGCAGGCGAGGCGCATATCCTGAATCTGTGCGTCGCGGAAGCGTGTCGCTGCCGCGGCGCAGGCAAGAAGCTACTCCTGGGTCTGCTCGAGCGGGCAGCCGCCGCCGGTATGGCCGAGGCGTTCCTCGAGGTGCGCCCCTCCAACACCAACGCGATCCGCCTCTATCAGTCGCTCGGGTTTGAGCAGGTCGGTACGCGCCGCGGTTACTATCAGGCCGTCAACGGCCGCGAGGACGCCGCGGTGCTGAAACTCGCGCTGCGCGCGGCGGCCGCGCCTCCCGCCTAGAGACTCAAAGGACACATGACTGAACTGGCTGCCGAGATCCGTCGGCGACGGACGTTCGCGATCATCTCGCACCCGGACGCAGGCAAGACCACGCTCACGGAGAAGCTGCTGCTGTTCGGTGGCGCCATCCAGATGGCCGGCACCGTCAAGGGCCGCAAGGCTGCGCGGCACGCGACCTCCGACTGGATGCGTCTCGAGCAGCAGCGCGGCATCTCGGTGACCTCCTCGGTGATGCAGTTTCCTTACCGCGACTACATCATCAACCTCCTCGACACCCCGGGGCATGAGGACTTCTCCGAGGACACCTACCGCACGCTCACGGCGGTGGACTCTGCGCTCATGGTGATTGACTGCGCCAAGGGCGTCGAAGAGCGCACCATCAAGCTGATGGAGGTAACCCGCCTGCGCGACACGCCGATCATGACCTTCATCAACAAGCTCGACCGCGACGGGCGCGCCCCGATCGAGCTGCTCGATGAGATCGAGAGCGTGCTGAAGATCGGCACCGCGCCGCTCACCTGGCCGATCGGCATGGGGCGCGAGCTGCGCGGCATCTATCATCTGGGCGAGGATCGCATCTACCGCTACAGCGCCGGTGAGCGCGGCCGCGTGGGCGAGAATCTCACCATCGAGGGGCTGCACAGCCCGGCAGCGCGCGCATTCCTCGGTGAGCAGGCGCGCAGCTTCGATGAGGAGATCGAGCTCGTCAGGGGTGCCACGCAAGCCTTCGATGTGGAGGCCTATCGCGCCGCGCGGCAGACCCCGGTGTTCTTCGGTTCGGCCATCAACAACTTCGGCGTCGAGGAGTTGCTCGCCGCCTTTGCGCGCTACGCGCCGGGGCCGCTGCCGCGCGCGGCGCGCGAGCGTGTGGTGGAGCCGGAGGAATCCGCGCTCGCCGGCTTCGTCTTCAAGATCCAGGCGAACATGGACCCGGCGCACCGCGACCGCATTGCTTTTCTGCGTCTGTGCGCCGGCAAGTACAGCCGCGGCATGCGTCTGTTTCACGTGCGCCTCGACAAGGAGGTGCGCGTCGCCGATGCACTCACCTTCATGGCCGCCGACCGCGCGCAGGCCGAGGAAGCCTACGCCGGTGACATCATCGGCCTACACAATCATGGCACGATCAACATCGGCGACACCTTCACGCAGGCCGAGCGCCTCACCTTCACCGGCGTACCCAACTTCGCCCCGGAAATCTTCCGCCGCGCGGTCCTGAAGGACCCGCTGAGGATGAAGGCGCTGCAGAAGGGACTGTCGCAGCTGTGCGAGGAGGGCGCGACGCAGCTGTTCCGGCCGCTGCGCAACAACGATCTGATCCTGGGCGCCGTCGGGCCGCTGCAGTTCGAGGTGGTGGCGTTTCGCCTGGCGGACGAGTACGGCGTGCAATGCGTGTTTGATCCGATCACGGTGCACACGGCGCGCTGGCTCGAGGCGCGCGAGGCGCGCAAGCTCGAGGAGTTCCGTGCCCGCGCCTACGAGCACCTCGCGCTCGATCACAGCGGCGCGCTGGTGTACCTGGCGCCCTCGCGCGTCAACCTGCAGCTGATGCTCGAGCGTTGGCCGGACATCCGCTTCCTCGAGACCCGCGAGCATGCCACCGCTTGACAGCTGGCGTACGCTGTAAGGGCTCGCGTGCCGTGTGCACGCGGGCGCAAGCTTGAGGCGGAGGACCGATGAACGATGTTGCGGCTGACAGCCCGCTCCTGCAGCGCGAAGCGCTCGTGCAGGCGCTCTACGAGGCGGCCGAGCTCGAACACAATCTCATGTGCACCTATCTTTATGCCGCCGCGAGTTTGCGTGACGGGCAGGAAGAGGGGCTGAGCGAGGCGGAGTCCGCCGCCGTGCGGCGCTGGAAGCAGGCGCTGCTCGGGGTGGCGATCGAGGAGATGGGTCACCTTGCGGCCGTGTGGAACATCACCAGCGCGCTTGGCGGCAGCCCGCGCTTCGGGCGCACCAACTTTCCGCTCGATCCGGGCTACCTGCCCGCGAGCGTGGTGGTGAAGCTTGCGCCGTTTAACGCCGATACGCTGCAGCATTTCGTGTTCCTCGAGCGCCCGCATGGGTCCACCGAGCCCGACGGCGCCGGCTTTGCCTACGAGCGCCCGTACGTGCGCGGCGGCCCAACCGGTCGTCTCACGCCGATGGCGATCGACTACGACACCGTGGGCGCCTTCTATGCGGCCCTGGGTGAGGGGCTCAAGGCGTTCGTCGCCAAGTACGGCGAGGCCAACACCTTTGACGGGGACCGCGCGCTGCAGCTGTCGCAGGCGGAGGTGCAGCTCGCCGGCGCACGCCCGGTGGCGTGCCTGAAGACCGCACTCGCAGCCTTCTCCTCGATCGTCGAGCAGGGCGAGGGAGCGCCCAAGGACTCGCTCAATTCGCACTACCAGAAGTTCCTCGGCATCCGCGCCGAACTGCGCACGCTCAGCGCGCAGAACCCGAACTTCAACCCCGCCTTCCCCGCGGCCACGAACCCGGTGCTGCGGCGCCCACCGCGCCCGGAAGGACGCGTATGGCTCGAGAACCCCGAGGCGGTGGCGACGGTGGATCTCGCCAACGCCTGTTACGGTCTGATGCTGCGGCTGCTCGGTTATGCCTACAGCGTTGCAGGCCCGAGCGCTGAGAAGTCGCTCGTCATGGATGTGGCGATCGGGCTGATGCGCGCCGTGATGCCCCTCGCCGAGCTCGCCGCGCGCCTGCCGGCGGGCCCTTCAAACCCGCACTGCAACGCCGGCATGTCCTTCACCGCGCTGCGCGATGCCGGCTCGCTGCCGCGCGGCGTGGCGGCGCGGCGCTTGTTCGTTGAGCGCTGCGCGCAGCTCGCCGAGGCGGGGACGAGACTGGCCGCCGCCGGTGAGACGCGCGCGCAGGCCGCCGCGCAGCAGCTCGCGGGGCTCTCGCGCAGCGCCGCGCGCGCCTTTGACCTGAGCGCCCCCGCGCCCGCCGCCGCCGCGGCGTCCGCGGCGAGCGTGACCGCAACGCCGCCGGCGCCGAACGTGGCGGCAGCCCCCGCCCCGACGGTCCGTGAGGGCGTGGAAACGATCGCCGGTGAGAGGCTCGATCTGATCTACGAGGGCAAGCGCTGCATCCACTCGCGCTTTTGCGTGACGCTCGCCCCCCAGGTGTTTCTCGCCAACGTGAAAGGGGCGTGGATCCGCCCGGATGCGCTTGACGTGGAGCGCCTGGTCGACATCGCGCACGCCTGTCCCTCCGGTGCGATCCGCTACCACCGCCGCGACGGGCGGCCCGATGAATCCGCGCCGCCGGTTAATCTTGCGGGCATTCGCGAGGCGGGTCCGTACGCGTTCCGCGCGCCGCTGCTGATCGACGGGGAGCCAGCGG
>DATHLO010000177.1:0-5557 GCA_035488075.1 Steroidobacteraceae bacterium
GTGATGAGCGGCTTCGGACGTTGCGGAGAGTGGTTCGCGTGGCAGCGGTATGGCGACGAGCACCGCCCGGATCTCATGACGCTGGCGAAAGGCCTGACCGGCGCCCACGCGCCCCTCGGCGCGGTCGTCGTCACGCCGCAGCTCGCACGCGTGCTCGAGGCGCAGATGTTGCTGACCGGACTCACCTATTCCGGACATCCGCTGTCGTGTGCCGCCGGTGTCGCCGCGCTCGAAAGCTACGCGGCCGAAAATCTCATCGCTCGCTCGCGCACGTTAGGGGCCACGATGTTCCGCAATCTGCGCGAGTTACAGGCGCGCCACGCCCTGATCGGCGACGTGCGCGGCGGCCAGGGGTTGTTTGCGGTCATCGAACTCGTGCTCGATCGCAGCAGCCGCGCCCCGCTGGCACCGTGGCCGCAGATGCACCCGGGACTGAAACGCTTGCTGCATACTGCGCTGGAGGCCGGGGTGTCGTTTGCGGCCCGTGGCAACCTCATCCTGCTAGCCCCGCCGCTGGTGATCGCCGAGCGCGATCTCGCCGAGGCGCTCGAGCTGCTCGATCGGCTGCTCGGCGCGCTGGCCCAGTCACTTGGGAACGAGAAGACCGTATGAGCTTCAAACTGACCTACGCCACGATGTTCGAGCCCCCCGCCGCGCTGCATGCGAGTTTTGAGGCGGCGGTCGCGCGGGCCCGCGAGCGCCTCGGCGGCCGCTACCACCTGCACATTGCGGGCAAAGAGCGCGCCGTCAGCCGCTATTTTACCAAGACAAATCCGGCAAACACGAGCGAGGTGCTCGGTGAATTCGCCGCCGCCGGTGCGGAGGAGGCCCGGGCGGCGCTCGAGGCGGCGGCAGCGGCGTGGCCCTCATGGAAGCGCACTAGCATCGCCGAGCGTGCGCGGCTCTTGCGGCGGGTGGCGCAGTTGATCGAGGAGCGTGTCTATGACATTGCCGCGGTCCTCACCCTGGAGGTGGGCAAGAATCGCATGGAGGCGCTCGGCGAGACGCAGGAGGGCGCGGATTTCTTCACGCTGTATTCGCAGGATTTTGAGCGCCACGCAGGCTTCGAGCGCGCGCTGCCGGATGACCCGCTCACGGGCTACGCCTCGCACAACCGCAGCTTGCTCAAGCCCTATGGGCCGTGGGTCGTCATCGCTCCCTTCAATTTCCCGCTAGCGCTCGCTGCCGGACCGACCGCAGCGGCCCTGATCACGGGCAACACCGTGGTCGCCAAGGGCGCCAGCGCGACTCCGTGGGCCGATCGCCTGCTGGCTGACTGCATCCGTGATGCCGGGCTGCCGCCGGGGGTATTCAACTATCTGAGCGGCCCCGGGGCGGTCGTCGGCGCGACGCTGGTTAGCCATCCGCTCACCGCAGGTGTCACTTTCACCGGCTCCTATGAAGTCGGGATGGGCATCGTGCGCGAGCTGCAGGCGCCGCCCTTCCCGCGACCGTGCATCGCCGAGATGGGCGGCAAGAACGCCTGCATCGTGACCGCCGCGGCGGACCTTGAGCGCGCGAGCCTGGGCATCATTCGCTCCGCGTTCGGCATGGGTGGCCAGAAATGTTCGGCGCTCTCGCGTTTGTACGTGCATGAGCGCGTTGCCGATGCCTTAGTCGACCGCCTGGTCGAACAGATCGCCGCCTTGCGTATCGGCGACCCGACGCAACGCGAAAACTGGCTCGGTCCCGTAACCACCGCATCCGCCTACGACAACTATGCGCGCTACAGCGCACAGCTGCGTGCCGGCGGCGCGCGCATTCTCGCGGGCGGTGAGCAGCTGCGCACCAGCCCGTTCGAGCGCGGCTACTTCGTACGGCCAACCCTCGCGGAAGCCCCGCTGCAGCACCCGCTGTGGCGCGAGGAGATGTTTCTGCCGATCCTCATGGCGCATCGCGTGTCCTCCAACACGACAGCCATGGCGCTTGCAAACGAGTCCCCGCTCGGGCTCACCGCCGGATTCTACGGCGGCGCTGAAGAAGTCAGTTGGTTCAACGAGCACATCGAAGCGGGCGTGACCTACGCCAACCGCCCGCAGGGAGCCACCACCGGCGCCTGGCCCGGATACCAGGCCTTCGGCGGCTGGAAGGGCTCGGGCAGCACCGGCAAGGCGATCGGCTCCTTCTATTACCTGCCGCAGTACCTGCGCGAGCAGTCACAGACCGTGGTGGAGTAAGGCATGCCGCTACTGAGTCTGAGCGAGGCGATTGCACGTCATGTGCACGACGGCCAGAGCGTCGCACTGGAAGGCTTCACGCACCTGATCCCGTTTGCCGCCGGCCACGAGATCATCCGCCAGCAGCGCCGCGGGCTGCACCTGATCCGCATGACGCCGGACCTGCTCCACGACCAGATGATCGGCGCGGGCTGCGCGGCGCACCTGACGTTCTCCTGGGGTGGCAACCCCGGCGTGGGTTCCCTGCACCGGCTGCGGGATGCACTCGAGAAACAGTGGCCGCAGCCGCTCGCGATTACCGAGCGCACGCATGCGGAGATGGCCATCGCCTACCAGGCCGGCGCGAGCGGCCTGCCCTGCGGCCTGATGCGCCACTATGCGCCCACGGATCTTGAGCGGCAGCGCGCTGCGCCTGCAGCGATGCTCACCTGCCCGTTCAGCGGCGCCGCGCTGCGCGCCATTCCTGCGATTACTCCGGACGTCACGATCCTGCATGCGCAGGCGGTCGACGCTGAGGGCAACGTGCTCATGCGCGGCATCCTCGGCGCCGCGCGCGAGGCGGCCCTCGCCGCGCGCTGCCTGCTCGTGACCGTGGAGGCGCAGGTACCGCAGCTCGACGCCCCGATGAACGCGGTGGTGCTGCCGCACTGGATGATCAGCGCGGTCAGCCTCGCTCCTGGCGGCGCGCATCCCTCCTATGCCGCCGGTTGCTACGAACGGGACAATCGCTTCTATGTCGCCTGGGATGAGATCGCCCGCGATCGCAAGCATTTCCAGCAGTGGATGCGGGACTACGTGTTCGCCAGCCGTGACCACGCGGAACTGCTGCGCCGACTGCGGGTGGCCGCATGAACCCCGTCGCCTACACCGCCGATGAGATGATGACAGTTGCGGCCGCACGGCAGCTGCGCAACGGCGCGGTGTGCTTCGTCGGCATCGGCCTGCCCAGCGCCGCCTGCAACCTCGCGCGACGCACGCACGCCCCCGGGCTCGTGCTCATCTACGAGTCGGGCACCGTGGGCACCCGCCCGCGGCTGCTGCCGTTGTCCATCGGGGACGGGGAATTGGCGGAGACGGCGACCGTGGTGATCCCTCTGCCGGAGGTATTTGCGCATTACCTGCAGCGCGGTCGCGTCGACCTCGGCTTTCTCGGGGCCGCACAGATCGATCGTTACGGCAATCTCAACACCACGGTCATTGGCGAATACGCCCGCCCCAAGGTGCGTCTGCCCGGCTCCGGCGGCGCCCCCGAGATCGCCGCCCACGCTCGCGAAGTGCTGATCATCATGAAGCAGTCACCGCGCACTTTCGTGCCACGCCTCGACTTTCTGACCAGCGCTGGCTATCTCGGTGGCTGCGGCGAGCGAGGGCGCGCGGGCTTTCCGGGGCTTGGCCCGCGTGCCGTCATCACCGATTTTGGCCTCCTACGCCCGCACCCTGAGACCGAGGAGCTGCAGTTGGCGGCGCTTTATCCGGGGGTGACGCCCGCTGCCGCGCGCGCGGCCACCGGCTGGCCGCTCGCCGTCGTCGAGGATCCGGAGCTGCTGGCGCCCCCCACGGCGAGCGAGCTGCAGGTGCTGCGCGAGATGCAGGCCGCGACCGAGAGCGCCCACAGCGCCATGGTGCGCATACCCTTACCCGCTTCCGTCTAAATTCAAGGACCCCGCCATGCCTTCGTCCCACATCCGCACGCCCCTGCCCGGACCCAAAGCACAGGCGCTGCTTGCGCGCGATCGCCCCGTGAGCTCGCCCTCATACCCACGCGACTATCCGTTCGTCATGGCGCGCGGACGCGGGGTCGAAGTCTGGGACGTCGACGGCAATCGCTTCCTGGATTTCGCCGCCGGCATCGCGGTATGCAGCACCGGTCACTCACATCCGCAGGTGGTGCAGGCGATCAAGAGCGCGGCCGACGATTTCCTGCACATCTCGAGCGACTACTGGCATGAGCGTATGACGCGCCTGGCGGAGCGCATCAATGAGCTCAGTCCGATGGGCGAGGCGGTGCAGGTGTTCGTGTGCCAGAGCGGCACTGAGGCGGTGGAAGGTGCACTCAAACTGGCGCGCTACGTCAGCGGCCGGCCGCGCTTCATCGGATTCCTGGGCGGCTTTCACGGCCGCTCGATGGGTTCGCTGAGCTTTACCGCGAGCAAGTACACCCAGCAGGCGGGGTTCTTCCCGACCATGCCCGGTGTGACACACGTGCCCTACCCGAACCTCTACCGCCCCCTGCTGGCCGGAGCCGATCAGGGGAGCGCAGTGCTCGAGTACATTGAAAACGTTCTCTTCCCGAGCAACGTGCCGGCGAGTGAAGTCGCCGCCATCCTGGTCGAGCCGATCCAGGGGGAAGGAGGCTACCTGGTGCCCCCCGATGGTTTCCTTGCGGGCCTGCGTGCGCTCTGCGACCGCCACGGCATTCTGCTCATCTTCGACGAAGTGCAAACCGGTATCGGACGCACCGGAAAAATGTTCGCGAGTGAACACTGGGGCGTCGCGCCGGACATCATGACGTTGGCTAAGGGCTTAGGTTCGGGACTGCCGATTGGACTCGTCGTGGCGAAGAAGACCCTGATGGAGAAGTGGAAGCGCGGCGCGCACGGCAACACGTACGGCGGCAACCCCATTTGCTGCGCGGCGGCGCTCGCGACGCTTGAGCTCGTGCAGCGTGAATACGCGGCCAACGCCGCCGAGGTGGGCGCCTACTTCCTCAACCGGCTGCGGCAGATGCAACCGCGCTTCGACTGCATCGGCGACGTACGCGGTAAGGGGCTGATGATCGGCGCCGAGCTCGTTACCGACCGCGCGAGCCGCAAGCCCGCTGCCGCGCTGTGTCAGCGCGTGCTAACGCGCGCCTTTCACAACGGGCTGCTGCTTCTGTCCTGCGGGTTGAGCACGCTGCGCTTCATACCCCCGCTCATGGTGACTCAGGCGCAGGTCGATGAGGCGCTGCAATTGCTCGAGACCGCGCTCGGCGAAGCACTGGCGGCGGCGTGAGCACTGGCGCGGGCGACACTCCCGGCGCCACCGGGCCGCGCGTTCTTGGGTTCTGGATGTGCACGGCTCTGGTGGTCGGCAACATCATCGGCATCGGTATCTTCACGATGCCGGCGGACCTGGCGCCCTATGGGTTAAATGCGCTCACCGGCTGGCTGGTGAACGTCATCGGCTGCACCTTACTTGCGCTCTCCTTCTCCGGCCTCGCCCGCGCCTTTCCCCGAGACGACGGCCCCGCCGCGTACACCACGCGCGCCTTCGGCAGGGGCGCCGCGTTCATCGTGATGTGGTGCTACTGGGTGTCCATCTGGGTCGCCAACGCTGCGATTGCCATCGGCGTCGTGGGCTATGCGGCGACCTTCGCTCCGGCTCTTACGCGCACCGCG
>DATHLO010000178.1:0-6431 GCA_035488075.1 Steroidobacteraceae bacterium
CCTGCAAAGGTCAGGGCTTTCTTGAGATGAGCAAGGCGGACTGCGACGCCGCCAAGGCCAAGGCGGGCAAGTAACGCGCCGCTGCCTTCCCCGCGGCGCGCGCACGGCTCTTCAGCCGGGCGCGCGGCCAACCCCGGTGTGCCGGCCCCGCAGCCGGCGCACCGGGTTCCTCAGCCCCCGGGCGCCACGCCGTCGAAGAAATCCACGACACCGCTCTCGACCGAGTACTCCGCGCCCACGACCAGCAGCCCTTCCGTGCGGATGAGCTGCTCGAGCACCTGCGAGCCGTGGCGCAGGTGAGCGGCCGACATGCGGATGTTGGCACGCACGGCGCGGTGCTCGAGCTCAGCGCGATCCTGTGAGGTGCCATCAAGGAGGTCCTCGACCGCCGGGCGGATGCGATCGACGATGGAGCTTAAGTTGCGCGACTGCTCGCGCCACGGGCGCGCCAGCTGCTCGAGCGTGGTGTGGATCGCGCCACAGTTGGAATGACCGAGCACCACCACGAGGCGCGTGCCGAAGGCCTCCGCGGCAAACTCGACGCTCCCCACCTGCGATGGCGCGACGATGTTGCCGGCAACGCGGATGACGAACAGATCCCCCAGACCCTGATCAAACACGAGCTCGGCCGGCACGCGCGCGTCCGAGCAGCCGAGGATGATGGCGAACGGCGCCTGCTCGGCCGCGAGCGCGCGGCGGCGCGCGCTGCTGCCGCCGTCATCGCGGCGCTGCTCGCTGACGAAGCGGTGATTGCCCTCGCGCAGCGCCTCGAGCGCCTCGTGTGCCGGGATCATGCGGCGGTCTCTTTCGGTCTTTCGGTGGCGAAACTTGCGCGCGAATATACCCGATCCGCCGCAGTGTGCGTGGCGCGCCCTAGGTCCGCGGGCGCCGGCCACGCGTTGGCTGCGCCTGCAGCGGATCTTCGGGCCAGTAATGCTTCGGATAGCGGCCGCGCATGTCCTTGCGCACCTCGGCGTAGGCGCCGCGCCAGAAACTGGCCAGATCACGCGTCACCTGCAGCGGCCGCTGCGCGGGCGAGAGCAGCTTGAAGGTCACCGCCACGCGCTCGCGCCCGAGGCGCGGCGTCGCTGCGAGTCCGAACACCTCCTGCAGGCGCACCGCGACCAGCGGCGCGCTCGCATCCAGATAATCGACGCGCGCGCGCGTGCCGCCCGGGAGCGTGAGGTGCGTCGGCGCCCACTCCTCGAGCTCGCGCTGCTGCGGTGAGGTCAGTTGCGCGCGCAACGCCGCGCCGAGCGCAATGCGGGCGAGCTGCTCGCGGCGCGTCACCCCCTCAAGCCAGGGCGCGAGCCAGGTCTCAGGATGCGCCGCCAGCGCCTCGTCGGAGAGGTCCGGCCACGCCGCCTGCGACTCGGCCGCGAGCGTGGCGCGCACGAAGGCGACACGCGCCTGCAGCTCGCGCGTCTCGCGCTCCCAGGGCAGCGCTGCGATGCCGAGCTCGCGCACGCCGACGAGCATCGCCGCCCGCGCTGGCTGCGCCGGGATTTCCGGCAGCGGCTGCTCTTCGAGCAGCAGCTCATCGAGCATGACGGTCCGGCGTGCGCTCACCGCCTGCTCGCGCGAGTTCCACTCCACGCTGTCGGCGCGCACCAGCTCACCGGCGAAGTGCTGGTACAGGTCCGCGCGTGCCAGGGGCGCGGCGAGGAGGATGCGCGCGTCACGCTCGGCGTCATCCAGGTCCACCGCGACGATGAGTTCCTGGCGCGCGAGCCCCTGCGCGCTCGCGAAGTGCGCGCCGCGGCCGCTCGTGAGCGCGTAACGACCCTCCCCGAGCGCGCGGCGCCGGCCGATGCGGTCGGGGTACGCGAACGCGAGCAGCAGCCCGGGCGAGGGCTCGGCACCGGCTGAGGCCGCAGCCGCGTCAGCGTGCACCTGTCGCTCGAGGTCGCGGGCCACGCGGCGCGCGCGCTCGAGCGCGCCGCGCTCGGCCCCCGCGCCGGCGGCCTCCCCGCGCAGCAGTTCCAGGCGCGTGCGGATGTCGGCATCGGGTGCGCCGGCGCCGGCGCGCACCAGGTCGCGCTCCGAGAGCACGGCGGCGAGCTGCGCGGCGAGCGCGGTTGCGCCGAGTGCGCGGGCACGCAGCAGCATGTGCGCCAGGCGCGGGTGCAGCGCAAGACCTGCGAGCTCACGCCCGTGCGCACTGATGCGCCCCTCGGCATCGAGCGCTCCGAGACGCCGCAGCAGGTCGCGGGCGCTGCCAAGGAGCGCGGCGCGTGGCGGATCAAGCCAGCGCAGCGCCGCGGCGTCGCGCGCGCCCCAGCAGGCGAGCTCGAGGGCGAGCGGCGCAAGATCGGCCTCGAGAATCTCCGCCGGCGTGAAGGGCGCGAGCGCTGCGTGCGCACCCGCCCCCCAGGCGCGATAGCACACGCCCGGCGCGTTGCGCCCGGCGCGCCCCTGGCGCTGCTCGGCGGAGGCGCGCGAGATGCGCTGCGTTTCCAGCCGGCTCATGCCGGTCACCGGATCAAAGCGTGCGCGGCGCACGAGCCCCGAATCGATGACCACGCGCACGCCCGGGATGGTGAGGCTGGTCTCGGCAATATTGGTGGCGAGCACGACCTTGCGCTGCCCGGGGGCGGCCGGGGCGAGCGCGGCGTCCTGGGCCTCGCCGGAGAGCTCGCCAAAGAGTGGCCGCACCTGCACCGCCGCGCCAGGCTCCTCGCCCGCAAGCGCGGCCTGCACGCGCCGTATCTCGCGCGCCCCGGGCAGAAACACCAGCACATCGCCCACCTCCTCGCGCAGCGCGCGGCCGATCAGCTGCACCACGCGTCGCTCGGGGGTCTCGCCCGAGCGTGCACCTGCAGCCTGCGGCAGCAGCGGCAAGCCGGCCTCCAGGTAGCGCGTCGTAACCGGGAATACGCGCCCCGGGGCGCTGATGAGCGGCGCATCGCCGATGAGGCGTGCGACGGCGGCGCCGTCCAGGGTGGCGGACATGATGAGCAGGCGCAGCTCGGGATTTAAGTGGGCGCGCGCATCCAGGGTGAGGGCGAGTCCGAGGTCGGCCTGCAGGCTGCGCTCGTGGAACTCATCGAAGATGACCAAGGCGACCTCCTCGAGCGCCGGGTCCTCCTGCAGCAGGCGCGTAAGGATCCCCTCGGTCAGCACCTCGATGCGCGTGGCGCGCGAGACCTTGGTATCGAGGCGCATGCGGTAACCGACCGTGCGCCCGACGGGCTCGCCCAGGGTGTGCGCCATGCGCGCGGCCACGGCGCGCGTCGCGAGCCGCCGCGGCTCGAGCATCAGGATGCGCCCGCCTTGCGCCCACGCCTCTTCGAGCAGGGCGAGCGGCACCACGGTGCTCTTGCCCGCGCCCGGCGGCGCCTCGAGCACCGCCGCACGGTGCGTTTCCAAAGCGGCGCGCAGCGGCGCGAGCGCCGCATCGATGGGGAGCCCGGAGTTCACCAGATCCGGACGCGCTCGGCCGGCGGCAGGTAGAGCTTGTCTGCCGGCTGCACCGCGAAGGCGCTGTACCAGGCGTCCATGTTGCGCACCACACCGTTCACGCGGAACTGCGGTGGACTGTGCGGGTTGCTGAGCACCTGCGAGCGCAGCGCCTCCTCGCGATTGATGCTGCGCCATATCTGGGCGAAGGCGAGGAAGAAGCGCTGATCGCCCGTGAGGCCATCGCGCAGCGGCGCGGGCCGCCCCTGCAGCGAGCGGTGATAGGCGTCGTAGGCCACCGTGAGCCCGCCAAGATCGCCGATGTTCTCCCCGAGAGTGAGACGGCCGTTCACCTTCAGCCCGGGCAGCGCCGTGAACTGATCGTACTGCGCGGCGAGCGCATCCGTGCGCAGCTTGAACGCCTGGGTATCGGCCGCATCCCACCAGGTGCGCAGCATCCCGTGCGCATCGGATTTCGCGCCCTGGTCATCGAAGCCGTGGCCCATCTCGTGACCAATCACCGCGCCGATGCCGCCGTAGTTGACCGCCGCATCCGCGTGCGGGTCAAAGAACGGTGCCTGCAGGATGGCCGCCGGGAACACCACCTCGTTGAAGGTGGGGTTGTAGTAGGCGTTGATGGTCTGCGGCGTCATGCCCCACTCGGCGCGATCGGTCGGCTCGTTCAGCCGCACCACCTGGCGCTGCCACTCGAACACGCTCGCGCGTACGTTGTTGCCGAAGGCGTCCCCCTTGAGGATCGAGAGCGCTGCATAGTCGCGCCATGCGTCCGGATAGCCGAGCTTGGGATGGAACGCGGCGAGCTTCTCCAGCGCCACCTTCCGGGTCGCCGGCGTCATCCAGGTCAGCTGCGCGATGCGCTGCGCGTAAGAAGCGCGCAGATTCTCCACCAGCGCCCGCACCTGCTCCTTGGAGGAGGCCGGGAAGAAGCGCTCGACGTACAGCGCACCGACGGCTTCGCCGAGGTCCTCATCGAGCGCCCTGACGGCGCGTATGCTGCGCGGGCGCTGCTGCTGCTGGCCCTTGAGCGTGCGGCCGTAAAAGTCGAAGACCTCATCGTCGAACGCCTGCGGCAGCACCGCCGCCATGCTCACGAGGTAGTGGTACTTGAAATACGGGCGCCAGGTATCCGGGGGCACCTCGAGGAACAGCTGCGCGAGCGCCTGCACCGCATCAAGCTCCCTCACGACGAACTGCGGCTGCGCGTCCACGCCCTCGGTCGCGAGCAGCGTCTCCCAGTAGAAGCCCGGCGCCAGCTGCTCGAGCTGCGCGCGGGTGCGGGGGTTGTAGGTGAGGTCGCGCTCGCGGCGCTTGGCCGCCTCCCAGTGGATCTTGGCGATGCGCGTCTCGACCTCGAGGATCCCCTGCGCCTCGGCCGCCGGGTTCACTTCGCCGGCGAGGCCGAGCAGGCGCGTGATGTGCGCCTGGTACTTCTCGCGCAGCGCGCTGTAGACCGCATCGCCCTTCAGGTAGTAGTCACGGTCGGGAAGGCCCAGTCCGCTTTGCGTGATGATCACCGCGTAGCGGTCGGGATTTTTCTCATCGATCGCGATGCCGACACCCAGCGGCGCCTTGAGCGCGAGGTCCGGTCGGCCCATGAGGCGCGTGAGGTCGTGGTGATTCTTGGCCGCCGAGATCGCATCAATCCCGGCGCGGGCCGGCCCGATGCCCTTCTGGTCGATGGCTGCGGTGTCGATGAAGGCGCGGTAGTAGTCGCCGACCTTCTGCGCGTTACTGCCCTCGGGCGCATCGGGTGGCAGCTTCTGCACGATGCTGAGCACCTGCTGCAGCGAGCGCTCGTCGAGCTCATCGAAACTGCCCCAGCGCGTGCGATCGGCCGGGATCGTGTGCGCCTCGAGCCAGTGCCCGTCCGCGTAGTGATAGAAATCGTCCCCCGGTTTCACGCTGAGATCGCGCGAGCCGAGATCCAGTCCCCAGGGGGGAATCTGCGCCTGCCCCGGGGCGGGGGCTTGCGCGGGCGCGTGCGTGCAGGCCGCAAGCGTGAGGGCCGCGGCGGTCAGTGCGGCCGCGGTAAACCGACTCGACATGTTGTGTGACTCCTGTCGGGGTGAATTCAGTGGCGCCAGGCGCCGTACGCAAACATGAGCCAGCCGCCGATCCAGGCGAGTCCGCCGAGCGGCGTCAGCGCGCCGATGAGCCGCGGGCCGCCGAAACTCAGTGCATACAGACTGCCGCAGAAGAGCACCACCCCGGCCACGATGAGGGCCGCGGCAGCGCGCAGGGCCGCGGCGGGGATCACGCGCAGCGTAAGTCCGATGCCCAGCAGTCCCAGGGCCTGGAAGAACTGGTAGCGCACCGCCGTCTCCCACAGCTGCAGCCGCTCGGGGGCGAGTTGGCTCTTCAGGGCGTGCGCGCCAAAGGCGCCGCAGGCGGTTGCGAGCGCGAGCAGCACGCCGGCGGCGGCGAGCGTGCGCGCGCTATTCACCGTGCGGACCGAGGAACGGCTTAATCAGATCAAGCGGCAGCGGGAAGACGATGATCTGCGTCTTCTCGTGTGAGATGTCGGCGAGGGTTTGCAGGTAGCGCAGCTGCAGTGCGCTTGGCTGGCGCGCGAGCGACTGCGCCGCCTCCACCAGCTGCTGCGCGGCCTGGGCTTCGCCTTCGGCATGAATGATCTTGGCGCGCCGCGTACGTTCGGCTTCGGCCTGCTTCGCCATGGCGCGGATCATGCTCTCATCCAGGTCGACGTCCTTGATCTCCACGTTCGAGACCTTGATGCCCCAGTTCTCCGTGGCCTGATCAAGAATGCGCGCCAGGTCGGCGTTGAGCTTGTCCCGCTGCGACAGGAGGTCGTCCATCTCGTGCTGGCCGACCACCGAGCGCAGCGTGGTCTGCGCCACCTGGCTGGTGGCATCGAACGCGTTCGCCACCTGGATGATGGCGCGACCGGCGTCCACGACGCGGAAGTAAACAACCGCGTTCACCTTCACCGACACGTTATCGCGGGTGATCACGTCCTGCTTGGGCACGTTGAGCACGATGACGCGCAGGTC
>DATHLO010000179.1:0-7321 GCA_035488075.1 Steroidobacteraceae bacterium
GTGTACTCGGACCGCGGCGGCACGAAAACGGCGCCGAAGACCGCCGTGCACGTCGATGAACCCGAAAGCGCCGAGGTCGCCCGCCTCGCCAAGGAGCAGGAGCTCCTGAAGGCGGAGGACATGCAGCGCCAGAAACAAGAGGCGCTCGATGCCAAGAACAAGGCGGTAGCCGACCAGCGCAAACAGACCGCGTGTCAGAACGCGCGTAATTACTATTTTCGCCTCAAGGACGCCGGTCGCCTCTATCAGCACGACGCTGATGGCAATAAAGTCTACTACGCCGACGCTGACGCCGACGCCATGCGCGAACAGGCCAGACGGGCGATGACCTCGGCCTGCGGCACCTGAAACGACAGCCTCTGCGGTCGCTTGCCGAAATGACCGTGCGCCGCCACCGGCTCCAATACGCCTTGCGGCTGTGCGCAGTCGTGTCGCTCATGCTGCCGGGCGCGACGCTCCTCGCCCAGGAGGCCTTCAAGTATCGCGACGCCAACGGCCAGTGGGTCTTCACCGACCGGGCGGTCAGCCCTGCCGCTGCCGCTGGCGATACCATCAGCCGCGTGCACGAGCCGGAAGCGCTGCACATTGCCGTCGAGCGCAGCGACACCGCCAGCTCGATGCAGCTGATCGGTGTGAATAACTGCGGCTGCGTCGTCACGCTGCGGGTGTCGATCGTGCAATCGGACTTCCCGGATCTGCCCAAGGGAGCGAGCTATCACGCCACGCTCGAGCCGGGTGCGCGGCAAACGGTGGTCGAGGCGCCGCGTCCGAGCGGCGCGAAGGCCGACCTGCAGTTCGTCTGGAAAGCCGCTCTCGGATCGCCGCAGGCGGTTCACAGTCCGCCGCGCCCCTATCGTGCGCCCTTCGCCGTCGGGGCCACTTTTACCGTCTCGCAGGCGTACCCGACGCGCATCACCCATGTCACGCCCGACAGTCAGTACGCGGTCGATATCGCCTTACCGGACGGCACTCCGGTGTACGCGGCACGCGCCGGCACGGTGATCAACGTGCGGCACGACTCCTTTCGAGGCGCCGCATTGCCAGCGCTGCTCGATCAGGCCAATGTCATCGAGATTCTGCACGACGATGGCACGATCGCCGTCTATGCGCACCTGCACTGGGATTCGATCCGGGTGCGGATCGGGCAGCGGATCCAGCTCGGAGAATACATCGCCAACTCCGGCAACACGGGATTCACCACCGGACCGCACCTGCATTTCGCCGTGTGGCGCAACAGCGGCGTAGCCGATGTGTCCATCCCCATCGAGTTTGCCGGCATCGGCGGCGTGCCGATCACGCCGGCGACCTCGATGCCGCTGACCGCCTACTAGGGCGATCTTCCGAGCGCGCGCACCTCGTAGCAGCGGTGAATCCGCGGATTGCGTTCGAAATCTTTCGGCAGCGTCGCGCCGGAAATATCCCGTACGGCGAAGCGCTGCGCGAGCGTCGCCTCCAGGTGGAACCGCTGCGCATTGGTTGAAAACACCACAAGACCGGTACTCGTCAGCAGCCGTGCGCTCGCCGCGATAAGCTCCCCATGATCGCGCTCGATGTCCAGCACACCTGCCATGCGTTTGGAATTCGAGAACGTGGGCGGGTCGAGGAAAATGAGATCGAAGCGCTCATCCGTGCGCGCGCTCGCCTCGAGCCACGCGCGGCAGTCAGCCTGCACGAATACGTGCGCCGCGCCACTGAAGCCGTTAAGTGACAGATTGCGCTGCGCCCACTCCAGATAGGTGCGCGACATGTCAACGGTGGTCGTGCTGGCGGCGCCGCCGGCCGCAGCGTAGACCGTGGCAGTTCCGGTGTAGGCGAACAGATTTAAAAAGCGCCGCCCGCGTGCCGCATCGCGCAAGCGCGCGCGCGTCAGACGATGATCAAGGAAGAGCCCCGTGTCGAGGTAGTCCTCAAAATTGACGCGAAACTTCAGTCCGCCTTCGCGCACCACATAAAAGTGCGCCTGCTCGTCGAGCTTCTCATACTGCTCGCCGCGCTTGGTGCGCCGGCGCGTGCGCATCTGGATGCGCTCCGCCGGCACCGCGGTCACTTCCGGCAGGACCGCGAGCACCTCGCCGCGCCGTCTGCGCACGGCTTCGAGCTCGATCTCAGCCGGTGCCGCATACTCCTGCACGTAGAGCCACTGCTGCTCAGGCTCAAGGGTGCGATAGACGTCGATCGCAAAGGCGTACTCGGGCATGTCCGCGTCGTACGCGCGGTAGCAGGAGACCTCTTCCCGCTGCGTCCAGCTGCGCAGTCTTTTCAGGTTCTTCGCCAGACGATTCGCGAACATGCGCGCACCGGCGCTGTCCTTCAGATGCGCGATGCCTTTGCCGAGCATGCCGACTTCACGCGTACTGTCTGGTTGCACCTGGATGCGCAACAACCGGCACTCGATGCCGCCGTTCCAGACGGTGTGCGTCCGATAGGCGCGCAGCCCAAGCTCCTTACCCAGTTCCGGCGCACCGGTAAGCACCGCGGCATCCCAGCCCTGGAAGCGCTCGCGCAGCACGCTGCCGAGCTCACGGTGCACCAGGCGCGCGCGCTCGTGGTCCTCCAGACGCACGCCATAGGGCGGATTGGTGCACAACAGACCCGGCAGCGCGGCTTCCCGGCCCGGCAGCGGTGCCGCATCGGCCAGCGCGCCGGTGACGAAGCGGATCAACTCATCCACGCCCGCACGCACGGCATTTTCGCGCGCGCTGCGGATCGCAAGTGCATCGCGGTCCTGTCCGCGCACGATGACGGTCGTGGTCTCCGTGCCCGCGCGCGCGCGCGCCTCGGCCTCCTCACGCAAGCGCGCCCACAGTGGCGCGTCGTGGCCGCGCCAGCCGAGAAACCCGAAATACTGCCGCGTCAGTCCGGGAGCGCGGTCGGCAGCGAGCAGGGCTGCCTCTATGCAGAAGGTGCCCGAGCCGCACAGCGGATCGAGGAATTCGGCGCCGTGCGCGGCAAGCTGCGGCCACTGCGAACGCATCAGCACGCCCGCGGCGACGTTCTCCTTGAGCGGCGCTTCCCCGGCAGCGCCGCGGTAACCGCGGCGGTGCAGGCTCTCACCGGCGAGGTCGATCGAGACCGTGACGTGCGTGCCATGCGCGTGCGCGTGGACGCGTACATCCGGGCGCTCGAGCGCCACGTGCGGACGTACGCCGGTGGCCGCGCGCAACGCATCCACGATGCCGTCCTTGAGCTTCAGCGTGCCGAAGTGCGTGTGCGTGATCAGCGGGTGGCGGCCGCTGAATTCGCAGGCGAGCGTGGCCGTAGGACTCAGGTGCGCGGTCCAGTCGATGCGCGCGATGGCGGCGTAAAACTCCTCGGCATCGCGCGCCTCAAACTGCGCCACCTCGAGGAATACGCGATTAGCGATGCGCGACCACAGACAGGCGCGGTAGGCACATTCGAGGCTGCCGACGAAGGCCACACCGCCCGCACGTTCGCGCACTTCCGCGGCGCCACAGGCCTCAAGCTCGCGCACCAACAGATCGGCGAAGCCGCGGGGCGCGCTCGCGAGAAACCTCAGTGCCGCAGCGCTCACGCGGCCGAGTGCTGCGGCGGCGCCCTCACGAGAGGTCGAGCCAGGTCGTCTTGAGCTCCGTGTACTTCTCCAGAGCGTGCAGCGACTTGTCGCGTCCCATACCCGACTGCTTGAATCCGCCGAACGGTACCGTCAGATCGTCCGCATCGTAGCAGTTGATGTACACCGTGCCCGCACGAATGGCGCGCGCCACGCGGTGCGCGGTGGTCACATCTCGTGTCCACACCGCAGCCGCGAGGCCGTAGACCACGTCGTTCGCGATCTCAATTGCCTCATCCACGGTCTTGAAGGTGATCGCCGACAGCACCGGGCCAAAGATCTCTTCGCGCGCGATCGACATCGCCGGTCGCACGTCCTCGAACACCGTCGGCTCGACAAAGTAACCGCCGCTGTCCTCGCGCACGCGCCGTCCGCCGAAGCGCAGGTGCGCGCCGTCGCGGCGGCCGGCATCGATGTAGCCGAGCACCCGCTTCATCTGGGTCTCATCCACGATCGCGCCGAGGCGCGTGGCCGGGTCGAGTGGGTCCCCGGGCTGCATACTGCGTCCGATGGCCTGCACTTTCTCCAGCACCGCGTCCTTGATGCCCTCCTGCAGCAGCAGGCGCGAGCCGGCGGAACAGACCTCGCCCTGGTTGTAGAAGATCGCATACGCGGCAGCGGTCGCCGCTTTCTCCAGATCCGGATAGTCAGCCATCACGATATTCGGCGACTTACCACCGCACTCGAGCGATACGCGCTTGAGGTTCGACTGCCCGGCGTACTGCATGATCGTCTTGCCGGTGGCGGTGGAACCGGTGAATGCGATGCAGTCGACGTCCATGTGCAGCGCGAGCGCCTTGCCGGCGGTTTGCCCGAATCCCGGGACGACGTTGAGAACCCCGGGCGGAATGCCGGCCTCAACCGCGAGCTCCGCCACCTTGAGCGCGGTCAGCGGTGATTTTTCGGAAGGCTTGAGCACCAGCGAATTGCCCGCCGCGAGAATGGGCGCGATCTTCCAGGCGGCCATCAGCAGGGGGAAATTCCAGGGCACGATCGCGCCGACGACACCGAGCGGCTCGCGCGTGATCGTCGCCAGAGCCCCGGGGCCTGTGGGCGCGACCTCGTCGTAGATCTTGTCGATCGCCTCGGCGTACCACTGTACGCAGCGCGCCGCGCCCGGGATATCTACCTTGAGACTGTCGGAAATCGGCTTGCCCATGTCGAGCGTTTCCAGCAGCGCGAGTTCCTCGGTGTGCTTGCTGATGAGCTCCGCGAAGCGGAACAGCGCCTTCTTGCGCTTCACCGGCGCAAGATTCGCCCAGCTGCCTTTACGAAAAACGGCACGCGCGGCACTCACCGCCCGATTGATGTCTTCGACGTCACCGGAGGCGACCCGCGCCAGCAGCTTCCCCGTGGCCGGGTTGATGGAGTCGAAGGTGACGCCGGAGGCGGCGTCCAGGTAACGCCCGTCGATGAAAGCCTGGGTGCGGAAGTTGAGCGAACGGGCCCGCTCGTGCCAGGAAATCGTTTCAGGTTTTGCGTTCATATCTGCCAAGGGCCCTCAGAAAGTCGGTGGAGTGCAGGCACTGATGATCTCACACGTCTCGCGTCCGACGTTGCGGAAGCGGTGCGGGAGCTGACTGGCAAAATAATAAGCCTCGCCCGCTGCGAGTACGCGCGTCGCGCCACCGACGGTGAGCTCGATACGTCCTTTGATGATGACGCCGCCCTCTTCCCCCGCGTGCGACAGCATCTCTTCCCCGGTCGCCGCACCGGCGGCGTAGCGCTCGTGCAGCAGCGTCAGCTGCCGCCCGGGACGCTGCGCGGCGATGAGCCGCAGCGATACTTGCTCGTTTCCGAGTTCCACCAGCTCCTGCGCCCCGAAAAACGCCTGCGGAGCAGCACTCAAGTCCAAGGTGAAGAATTCCGCGAGCGACATGGGCACCCCGTCGAGCACCTTCTTCAGCGAACTCACCGAGGGGCTGACCCGGTTCTGCTCGATCAGTGAAATCAACCCATTGGTGACACCCGCGCGGCGCGCGAGTTCACGCTGAGAGAGGCCAAAGGTGGTGCGGACACTGCGCAGACGTGCGCCAACGTCGATGCTCATGGCGTTTAATATATTAGACGAGATCGACGAAAATATCTCTCCAGTGGCCTCATTTGTCCACTTTATTTATCATTCGCGGCCTCCCCTCTCATCCAGGCCCGCCCCATGTCGAACGCCACCGTTCCCCTAAGCCGCGCCGATCTGGAGGCGTTTTGGCTTCCGTTCACGTCCAACCGTCAGTTCAAGTTAAAGCCCCGGCTGCTTGCGAAGGCCAAGGGCATGTACTACTGGACGCCCGAGGGACGGCAGATCCTTGATGCGGTGGCGGGGCTGTGGTGCGTCAACGCCGGACACGGGCGCGCGGAGATCACGCAGGCGGTCGCGCAGCAGCTCGAGACGCTCGACTACGCGCCGCCCTTCCAGCTCGGGCACCCGCCGGCGTTTGCACTCGCCAACGCGCTGGTGAAGATCGCGCCCGCGGGGCTCGACCATGTGTTCTTCACCAACTCCGGCTCCGAGTCGGTCGATACGGCGCTGAAGATCGCCCTCGCCTGGCATCGCGTGCGCGGCGAAGGCACGCGCACGCGCCTCATCGGGCGCGAGCGCGCCTATCACGGCGTCGGCTTCGGCGGCATCTCGGTCGGGGGCATCACGCCGAACCGCAAGACCTGGTCGGCGAGCCTGCTGCCCGGGGTCGATCATCTCTCGCACACACATGATCTGGCACGCAACGCGTTCTCGCGCGGTGCGCCGGAGCACGGTGCGCACCTGGCGGACGAGCTCGAGCGGCTCGTGGCACTGCACGACGCTTCCAACATTGCCGCGGTGATCGTGGAGCCGATCGCCGGTTCCACCGGTGTGCTCATCCCGCCACGCGGCTACCTCAAGCGCCTGCGCGAGATCTGCAGCCGGCACGGGATTCTGCTGATATTTGACGAGGTGATCACCGGATTCGGTCGTACCGGCGCCCCGTTCGCCGCGCAGGAATTCGATGTGATGCCGGACATCATTACCCTCGCCAAGGGACTCACCAACGGCTGCATCCCGATGGGCGCAGTGCTGGTGAGCAAGGCGATCTACGAAGCCTTCATGCAGGGGCCCGAGGGCATCGAGCTCTTTCACGGCTACACCTACTCGGCGCATCCGGCCGCCTGCGCGGCGGGCCTGGCGACGCTCGGCGTCTACGAGCGCGAGGGCCTGCTGACACGCGCCAAGACGCTCGCGCCGCAGTGGGAAGAGGCTGCACACGCCCTGCGCGGGCTGCCGCACGTGATCGATGTGCGCAACTACGGCTTAATTCTCGGTCTGGAACTTGAGCCGCTCGCCGGTAAGCCCGGCAACCGGGCCTTCGAGGTCTATTTAAAGTGCTTTGAGCGCGGCGTTTTGATTCGCCAGAGCGGGGACATCATTGCCTTATCACCGCCGCTGATCGTGCAGCCCTCGCAGATCGACCAGATCTTCAGCACGTTGAGTGAGGTGCTGCGCGGGCAGTAGAGGCAGGTGGCGCGCGGCGGCGCCAGAGGCAACAAGAAGGCGCGGGGCACAGCGCGGGCGCGCCCCGGGCGTACAGGGGATGGCTGGCTTACGCGTGCGGGGGATCGTGACGATCGCGGCGCACGCGACTGAGCACCGCCCAGGCGAGCGCAGCGATCACGATCGCGCTACCCACCAGCAGTTCCATTTCCGACAGACTGAACAGGCCGCTGCTGCCACGCACAGCGGACACAGTGATTGTTTCCACGACACACCTCCCGGGCCGC
>DATHLO010000180.1:0-5834 GCA_035488075.1 Steroidobacteraceae bacterium
TGCAGCGGATAGCTCTCGAGCGGCAGCTCCACGCCCGCCATCTTCAGCACCACGCTCGAGTGGCCCGCCGCGGAGACCCCGATGCGCGCGGCCCGGATCATGCCGCGCGTCGTCGCCACGCCCGCCACGCGGCCGTCGTCCGCGCGTAGGAAGCCGGTCACCTCGCAGTTCTCGATGATATCGACCCCGAGTGCATCGGCGGCGCGCGCATAACCCCAGGCGACGGCATCGTGGCGCGCGGTGCCGCCGCGGCGCTGCAGCGCCGCTCCGAGCACCGGATAGCGGATGTCGCCAATCTTCAGCGGCGGGCAGAAGGCCTTGGCCTCCTCGGGCGTCAGCCACTCGTTGTCGACCCCGGCGGCGCGATTGGCGTGCACGTGACGCTTGAACACCTGCGCATCGTGCACGGTGTGCGCCAGCATCATGACCCCGCGCGGCGAGAACATGACGTTGTAGTTGAGGGCCTGCGAGAGATCCTCCCACAGGCGCAGCGCGTGATCGTAAAGCGCGGCGCTCTCATCGAACAGATAGTTCGAGCGGATGATCGTGGTGTTGCGGCCGGTGTTGCCGCCGCCGATCCAGCCTTTTTCGAGGACCGCGACGTTCGTGAAACCGTGCTCGCTCGCCAGATAGTAGGCCGCACCCAAGCCGTGACCGCCGCCGCCGATGATGAGGGCATCGTAGGCCGCCTTGGGCTCGGGACTGCGCCACTGCGGCTGCCAGCTGCGCTGGCCGCCCAGACCGCGCAGGATGAGCGACAGGCCGGAGAAGGGTTGCATCCCGAAAGATCCTCGCCAGCCGTGCGGCGTTGGGTGGGCGCGCATCATGCGCCCCGCGCCGCAGGCGGGGTTAGGAACCGCACGCCGACCGATTTGAACCAATGCGACATCAGCGCGCTCGCCGGCGCGCGCGGCCTTTCAGGCGGCTGGCGGGGTGGCGGCGGCGCCTTTGATGGCAGTGCGCGGGTTCACGTGGCGCACGAATTCGGCGACGTAGTCATCTGCCGGGTGCTCGACGATGTCCATGCCGGTGCCGGTCTGTACGATCCGGCCGCTCTCCATGATGGTGACCTTGTCGCCGAGCTTGAGCGCCTCATCGAGGTCGTGGCTCACGAACAGGATGGTCTTGCGCACCCGCTCCTGCAAAGCGAGCAGCTCATCCTGCAGCTTGCGCCGGATCAGCGGATCAAGCGCCGAGAACGGCTCATCCATGAGCAGGATGTCTGCATCGGTGGCAAAGGCACGCGCGAGTCCGACGCGCTGCTGCATGCCGCCCGAGAGCTCGTTGGTATAGCGCTCGGCCCACTGCGACAGGCCGACCAGTTCCAGCTGCCGATCGACGATTTCCCTGCGCTTCTCCGGCGGATCACCGCGCAGTTCCAGGCCGAAGCCCACGTTCTCGCGCACCGTACGCCACGGCAGCAGACCAAACTGCTGGAACACCATGGCGACGCGCTGGCGGCGGATGCGCCGGAGAGTGGCCGGATCGCAGGTCGCCCCGATGTCGACCCTGGCATCGCCGTCACCGACCAGTACCTGCCCGCGCGTGATGATATTCAGGCCGTTCGCCGCGCGCAGGAGCGTGGACTTGCCCGAGCCCGACAGGCCCATCAACACCGAGATTTCCCCGCGCGCCACTGACAGGGACGCGTCCGCCACGCCGACCACGACGCCGGTTTTTTCGGCGATGGCGCTGCGCGTGCCGCCGGCATCGAGGGCGCTGAGCGCCTGCTGGATCGCCGCCCGCCGCGCCCGCCGGCCGCTCCTGGCGCAGAAGAGAATGTCGACCGCGCGAAACTCGAGCGCGCTCGTCATGGCGCACCCGCCTTGTCCGCAGGACGGCTGATGCGATCGAGCACGATCGCGAGCAGTACGATAACGAACCCCGCCTCGAATCCCATGCCGACCTGCACGGTGTTCAGTGCCCGCACCACCGGCACGCCGAGTCCGCCCGCACCCACCAGGGCGGCGATCACCACCATGGAAAGACTCAGCATGATGCACTGGGTGATGCCGGCGAGAATCGTCGGCGCGGCACTGGGCAGCTCGACCTTCCACAGCAGCTGCATGTCGGTGGCACCGAAGGCCTGGCCGGCTTCGACCAGCGACTTTGGCACCGAGCTGATCCCCAGCTGCGTCAGGCGGATCGGCGCGGGCAAGGCGAAGATCACGGTGGAAATGAGCCCGGGCACGACCCCGAGTCCAAACAGCACCAGCGTCGGGATCAGGTACACGAACGTCGGCAGCGTCTGCATCAGATCCAGCACCGGGCGCAGCGCCGCGTACAGGCGCGGCCGGTGCGCCGCGGCGATGCCGAGCGGCACGCCGATCAACGTTGACACCACCGCCGCCACGATGACGAGCGAGAGCGTCTCGAGCGTCGGCTCCCAGTAGCCCTGGTTCATGATGAACAGGAGCGCTGCGACCACGAACACCACCAGCGGCCAGGAGCGGCGCAGCAACCAGCTGAGGAGCGCCGCTCCCAGCACCAAAAGCGGCGAGGGGATCGCGCGCAGCAGTCCCGTAAGACCATCGACGCTGCCGCGGATGAGGGTGGAGATGCCGTTGAAGAAGGCGCTGCCGTGCGTCTTCACGTACTCGATGATGACCGCTACCGTGTCCCCGACCGGGATCTTGTGATCCGCGAGCCAGCGCTCGAGGCTGAACGCCCGGATCAGGGTATCGCTGCCCAGTAGGGCGGCGAGCGCCGGGCGGCCATCGAAGGTGGTCACGCCCTGAAGCCAGGCGGCCACCGTATCCGGGTTCGCCTTGAGGAAATTGGCCGCGGCGACCTCGGCGGGCTGGTGGCGGTTGAGCATGTCGTCCATCACCCGGCTTTCCTGCTGTGTCGTGAAGGACAGATTCTTCAGCAGCCGTCCCATGTTGGGACACTCTTTGGCGTAGCCGGCGCGCGTGTTGGTGTAGACGGCCGCCTCGCCGTAGTGCGGGCCGAAGACCGCATCGCCCCCGGAGAGGTAGCGCATGTCAAAGCGCATGTTCATCGGGTGCGGATCCCAGCCGAGGAACACGATCGGCTGGTGGGCGTGCACGGCGCGCTCGACTTCCGCGAGCATCCCCTGTTCGCTCGATTCGATGAGCTTAAAGCTCCCGAGTCCGAAGAGGTTCTGCTTGATCATCGAGAGCACGAGGCGATTGCCATCGTTGCCCGGCTCGATGCCGTAGACGGAGGAATTCAACTGAGGCGCGAAGTGCTCGATGTCCGCAAAGCTCTTCAGTCCAGACTCGTAGGTGTAGCCGGGGACGGCGAGGGTGTACTTGGCACCGGTCAGGTTGGCGCGCCCGACCTCCACGGAACCTTCCTGCACGTAGGCCCTGCGATCCGCCTCCTGCGCGGGCATCCAGTTGCCGAGGAATACGTCGATGTCCTTGTTCTTGAGTGAGGCGTAGGTCACCGGCACCGACAAAACGGTAATGGTGGGGAGGTAGCCGATGCGCCTGAGGAGACTGCTGAACACCGCGCTCGTCGCAGTGACATCCGTCCATCCGATGTCCGACAGCCGCACGGTCTGACATGCGGGCGGATCGCTCACTGCGGGCGTGGCCGCGGCAGCGAATCCCGAAACGGCGCACAGCAGCAACGTTAAGATGGCGCAGACGCCCGCGCACGGAGCCCGCGTCGCGGGTGCTGCCGAGGCCGTCCGGGTTGACTCAGCCGGCGCCATGGCGGCTCCAGCCGGGCGAAAACGCGGTGCGCGGGCTTGACCCGCGAGGCCCGCGACCTTCATCATTATCTTCATGGTTTGAATAGCCGTTTAACCGACCCGCTGTCAAGTTTGTGAAACCCCGGCAAGTCACTGAGAGATCACGGAGTATCGGCTCCGGCTTCGCAAGAGTTTGCGGCACAGAATATCCGTCCGCGTGCGTCTTCGGAGCAGCGCGTTGAACAGGCAATCAACCCCATCCAAAGACGCCGCGACCCCCAGCCGCGGCCCGGTCCGAGATGAGGGCGAAGAGGCGCGGCGGATCCAGCTGGTCGAGGTCACCATCGATAGTCTGGCTGAAGTCGGCTACGTCGGCACCACTCTTGCGGAGATCGCGCGCCGGGCCGGGGTGTCGGCGGGGCTGGTGGCACATTACTTCGGCGACAAGGACGGGCTGCTCGAGGCGGCCTTCCGTACGCTGGCGCGCTCGCTCGCCGTGCGGGTGCGTGCGCGTCTGGCGCTCGCCCATACGTCACGCGGTCGTGTGCAGGCGGTCATCGACACGAACCTCGCGCCGGAGGAGTTCGACAAGCGCAGTGGCACGGCCTGGCTCGCCTTCTGGGGTCAGGTGCTGCATGTGAAGGGCCTCAAGCGCGTACAGACCGCCTACCAGCGGCGCATGCTGTCGAACTTACGCGGGGATCTGCGCCACATGATTCCGGGCGAGGAGGCCCGCAGCCTCGCGGCGATGATCGCCGCGATGATCGACGGGGTGTGGCTGCGCGCGGCGCTCTCGGAATGGCAGGAAGCCGACAGTGAAAGCGCCCGGGCGCTGCTCACGGCCTTCGTCGAGGGGCGCCTGAAGGAACTCACCGCGGCCGCTGCGCCGGGCGGTGGTATGAACCGCATGCGCCCGAGCGCTGCGGCGACCTTCCGCGTGATCAATCCAGCCACGGGCGCGCTGCTGGCGCAAATTCCCGTCGACGGTGCCGCGCAGGTCGATGCGGCGGTGGCGCGCGCGCAGGCCGCGCAGAAGCAATGGGCCGCACTGAGCGGCGCGCAGCGCGGACGCATCCTCGCGCGCGCGGCCGCCATGCTGCGCGAGCGCAACGATGAGCTGGCGCATCTTGAGACGCTCAACACCGGCAAGCCGATCCAGGAGACGCGTGCGGTGGATGTACTCTCGGGCGCGGAGTGCCTGGAGTACTACGCCGGTGTGGCCGCGGGGCTGGCCGGTGAACACCTGAACCTCGGTCCGCAGGCGTTCGGCTATACGCGGCGCGAGCCCCTCGGGGTGGTCGCCGGCATCGGCGCCTGGAATTACCCGCTGCAAATCGCCTGCTGGAAGTCCGCGCCGGCGCTCGCGTGCGGCAACGCCATGATCTTCAAGCCCGCAGAGCTCACGCCGCTGACGGCGATGAAGCTTGCGGAGGTCTACACCGCAGCGGGCGTGCCGTCCGGCGTGTTCCAGGTCGTGCAGGGCCTTGCCGATACGGGGCGCCTGCTGACCCGCCACCCGCTGATCCGCAAAGTCTCCCTCACCGGCGAGGTCGGCACCGGCAAGGCCGTGATGGCCGATGCGGCCGGCTCGCTCAAGCAGGTGACGCTTGAGCTGGGGGGCAAGTCTCCCCTCATCATCTTCGGGGATGCCAAGCTTGAAAACGCCGTCACCGGGGCGCTGCTCGGCAACTTCTACTCCGCCGGTGAAGTGTGCTCGAACGGCACGCGCGTGTTCGTGCACAAGAGTCTGCGTGCGGCGTTCATCGAGCGGCTGCGGGCGCGCACGGCGGCGATGAAGGTGGGCAACCCGCTTGATCCGGCCACCCAGGTCGGCGCGCTCATATCCCAGGAGCACATGGAGAAAGTGCTCGGCTTCATCGCCCGCGGCCGCGCGCAGGGGGCGCGCCTGATCATCGGCGGCTCACGCCTCACGAACGGCGAGCTCGCGCGCGGCTTCTTCGTGGCACCGACGGTGTTCGATGGCTGTCAGGATGATATGGACATTGTGCGCCAGGAGATCTTCGGGCCCGTGATGTCGGTGCTGGAGTTCGAGGATGAGGACGAGGTGGTGGCGCGCGCCAACGCCACCGAGTTCGGTCTTGCGGCCGCGGTGTTCACCAACGACCTGAGTCGTGCCCATCGGGTGATCGCGCAGCTCGAGGCCGGCACCTGC
>DATHLO010000181.1:0-4963 GCA_035488075.1 Steroidobacteraceae bacterium
GGAGGTGGTGAGATTCAGTCGCTCGGCGATCTCGGCGGCCGAGAGGTTGCCGTGCTCCTGCAAGAGCTCAAGGATGCGCAGGTCACTGCGGTCCAACTCAGACTGCACTGAATAACTCACTGTTGGTCGGATAATGAGGCAAATAATTCACTAATGAGCCCGCGATCGCAAGTTTTGTGACACTCCGTGCACCATCCCGGGGGTACTCTGGTGGGATCCGTTCGTGCGGACCTGAAGGCCCGAGGCAGACGTCCCGATGGAAATCTTCGACCTGCGCGAGTTCGATGCGCACGAACTCGTCGTCTTCGGGCACGACGCCGCGAGCGGCCTGCGGGCCATCATCGCCATTCATTCGACCGCCTTAGGCCCCGCGGCGGGCGGCTGCCGCATGTGGCCGTATGCGAGCACCGCGGAGGCGGTGGCCGACGTGCTTAGGCTCTCGCGCGGCATGAGCTACAAGAACGCGCTGGCGGGGCTTAAGTTCGGGGGCGGCAAGGCCGTCATCATCGGGGATGCGCGCAAGGGTAAGACGCCGGAGCTGTTCGAGGCGTTCGGGCGCTTCGTCGATTCACTCGGCGGTCGCTACGTCACCGCCGAGGACGTGGGCACCACCACCCACGATATGACCCAGGTGGCGCGCGGCACGCGCTACGTCGCAGGACTCGGAGCCGCACCCGGGGAGGCCGGCGGGGATCCGGGACCGAAGACCGCGCTCGGGGTGTTCCTCGGCCTGAAGGCCGCGGTGAAATTTCGCCTCGGGCGCGCCGATCTCACCGACGTCTCGGTGGCGGTACAGGGCGCCGGCGGCGTCGGCTATCACCTGTGCGGCATGCTCGCAGCCGAAGGGGCGAAGCTCAGCGTCGCGGACGTGCGCCCCGTTGCGCTCCAGCGCGTGTGCGATGAATTCAAGGCGCGCGCGGTGACCGTGGAAGAGGTGCTGTTCGAGGACGTCGACGTGCTCTCCCCCTGCGCGCTCGGTGCGGTGCTCAGCGCGCAGTCGATTCCGCGCCTGCGCGCGCGCGTGATCGCGGGCGCGGCCAATAACCAGCTCGCGCAGGGCCAGGACGGCGCGGCGCTGCCGGCGGCCGGCATTCTCTACGCACCCGACTACGTCATCAATGCCGGCGGCATCATCAGCGTTTCGCGCGAATACCACGGCGGGGCGAGCGAGGCGCAGGTGATCGCCGATATCCACGGCATCCCTGCGCGCCTCACGGAGATCTTCGAGCGCGCCCGCCGCGAGAACCGCACCACGAACGCGGTGGCGGACGAGCTGGCGCGCGAGCGCCTCGGGCGCCAGCGCCAGCAGCGGGTCGCTTAAGCTCAAGACCAGCAAAAACCGCGCCGGCACCGGCGGCGGCGGCGCAGTGAAGTACACTGTCGCCCCATGAAGCGCGTCATCGCCATCGCGAACCAGAAGGGCGGCGTCGGCAAGACCACGACCGCGGTCAATCTGGCGGCCTCGCTCGCCGCAACGCGCCGCCGCGTGCTGCTCATGGATCTGGATCCGCAGGGCAACACCACCATGGGCTGCGGGGTCGACAAGAGCAAGCTCACCAGGAGCGCCTGCGAGGTGCTGCTCGGGGAGAGCGATCTCGCCAGCGCCCTGGTGACGGTGGAGCAGAGCAATTTTACCCTCCTGCCGGCGAACCAGGATCTGACCTCGGCGGAAGTGCGGCTCCTGTCGCTGCCGATCGGGCGGGAAATCAAGCTGCGTCAGGCGCTGCAGCCGCTGCGCGAGCAGTTCGACGTCATACTCATCGACTGTCCGCCGGCGCTGAACATGCTCACCATCAACGCGCTCGTCGCCGCCGACAGCCTGCTGATCCCGATGCAGTGCGAGTACTACGCACTCGAGGGACTGTCGGCGCTCTTGAACACCGTGGAGCAGATCCGCATCGCAGCGAATCCGCAGCTGTCGATCGAGGGCCTGCTGCGCACCATGTTCGACCCGCGCAATAATCTTGCCAACGAGGTGAGCGGCCAGCTGATCGCGCACTTCGGCGACACGGTGTTCCGCACCGTGATCCCGCGTAACATTCGTCTTGCGGAGGCGCCCTCCTTCGGCAAGCCGGCGCTGTTTCACGACAAGGAATCCCGCGGTGCGCTCGCCTACCTTGCGCTCGCCGGAGAGATGATCCGCCGCGAGGAAGTGGCCCACGGCGTCACCCGCGTGCCCACCACGGCGCTGCTTGCCGCCGGTAACGGCGCCCCGGTCGCGGAAGTCACCGAGGGTCACGCCGCGCCGCCGAAGGACTCCGCCGCCGCGGGCGTGATGGTGAAGGACACCTGATGATGAGAAAACCAACTCTCGGGCGCGGCCTTGCGGATCTGCTGGGGCAGGGGCGACCGCTCATGGCGCCCGCGCCCGCCGCACCCGAGCACCACGCCGAAGAGCTCGCGAAGCTGCCGCTGGATTTGCTGCAGCGCGGTCGCTACCAGCCGCGCATGGACATGCGCACCGAGACGCTCGCCGAGCTCGCCGATTCCATCAAGGCGCAAGGCGTGGTGCAGCCGATCGTGGTGCGCCCGGTGGATACGCCGGGCAACGGCGCCTCGCAGCGCTACGAGATCATCGCCGGCGAGCGCCGCTGGCGCGCAGCGCAGATGGCCGGATTAAGTGAGATTCCGGCCGTCATCCGCCACATCCCCGATGAAGCCGCCATTGCGATGGCGCTCATCGAGAACATCCAGCGCGAGAACCTCAATCCCCTGGAAGAGGCGCGCGCGCTGGAGCGCCTCATCAGCGAGTTCGGGCTCACCCATCAGCAGGCGGCCGAAGCGGTCGGCCGCTCCCGTGCCGGGGTGAGTAACCTCTTGCGCCTGCTCGAGCTCGCCCCGGAGGTGTGTGAGCTGCTCGAGCACCGCCAGCTCGAGATGGGGCATGCGCGGGCGCTCCTGGCGCTCGAGCAGCGCCGCAAGCAGATCGAGGTCGCAAACCTCGTCGCCAAGAAGGGTCTCTCGGTGCGCGAGACCGAAGCGCTGGTGCGGCGCCTGCAGGCACCCGCAGCGCCGCACGCGGCCGAGGGCGCCACGGCGCGCGACCCGAACGTGCAGAAGCTCGAGCAGGACCTGGCCGAGAAGCTCGGCGCCCGGGTCGCGATCCAGCACGGCAGCGGGGGCAAGGGCCGGCTGATCGTCACCTACCACAGCCTCGATGAGCTCGACGGGATCCTCGCGCACATTCAGTAGGTACAGGGTAAGTAACACTCGCCCGCCGGGTGTGTGTGGACTCACGCGCGGGGGGTCTCTATAATCCCGCGGCTTTTTGGCCGGGACAGCCCTAAGTGACTGAACGGCCGACGTAATATTGAGCCACTTGCGCTGGAGCTCGCGCGCAAGAACCGTGGCTGTTTTGAGCCCCTCAACGGGACTTTTATAAGGTGTTGGCGATCGATCTGCCCCATGCGCGGCGGCTGGCCTTCGGCGTCGTGCTGGCTCAGGCGGCGGTCACCGTGACGGCGGCGCTCTGCGCATGGGGTCTCGCGGACAGGCGCGCGGCGCTCTCGGCGCTGCTGGGTGGTGGTATTGCCACGTTCGGCAGCCTCGCCATGGCGGGTCTGGTCTTCGGGGGCGGGACGGCGGTGAACGCGCAGCGCGTGCTGGGCCTGTTCTACGTCGGCGAGGCGGTGAAGGTCGCCCTCGTTATCGTGCTGTTTGTGATGGCTCTGAAGTGGATGAATGTGGCGCCGCTGGCGATGTTTCTCGCCTTCGCCGCGACATTCCTGGTGTATTGGATCGCGCTGGTGTGCGCGCTGCCGTCCTTCGGCCGCGCGCGCCCGCGTGCCTAAGGGCGCAGATTGACGGAACTGACAGGCATGGCAGACGCAGCACAAGAAGCGCCGGGCGCGACCGAATACATCCTGCACCACCAGACCTTTCTTTCGAACAAGGCGCCGCACGGCATCATCGATTTCTCGGTCATCAACTACGACACCGTGTTTTTCTCGGTGGCGCTGGCGCTGGTGTTTTTCGGGCTCTTCTACGCGGTGGCGCGCAAAGCGACCTCGGGCGTGCCCGGACTCACGCAGAGCATCATCGAGTGGATCGTCGAGAAGGTCGATGAACAGGTGCGCGACTCTTTTAAGGGCACGAGTCGTCTCATCGCCCCGCTGGCACTGACCATCTTCTGCTGGGTTTTCCTGTTCAACTTCATGGATCTTCTGCCCGTGGATCTGCTGCCGGCTGCCGCACGCGGGGCCGGCATCGAGCACCTGAAGATCGTGCCAAGTACGGACCTGAATGCGACCTTTGCCTTATCTCTGAGCGTCTTTGCGCTCATCATCTTTTACAGCATCAAGATGAAGGGCATCGGTGGCTTCATCGGCGAGCTCACCCTGCAGCCCTTCAAGGCCAAGAACTGGTTCGTGCAGGCGCTCCTCGTGCCGGTAAACTTCATCCTGGAGTCGGTCACCTTTCTCGCGCGACCCGTTTCGTTGTCGCTGCGTCTCTACGGCAATCTCTACGCCGGCGAGATGATCTTCCTGCTCATCGCCGTGCTCACTCTTTCACACGGCCTCGACAGCCTGCTGACGATCGGGGGCTGGGTGGGAATAATCGGGCAATTCATTCTTGGGTTCATCTGGACCGGGTTCCACATCCTCATCATCACGATTCAGGCTTTCATATTCGCGGTGCTGACTGTTGTTTATCTGTCAATGGCGAGCGAACACCATTGATTGGCGAGCTTTACGCCTCCACTTTTGTACTTGGGTTCTTTCGAGGAGAGATTGAATGGAAAACATTGCACACATCCAGGCCATGACCGTGCTGGCCGTCGGCATCATCTTTGGCCTGGGTGCGCTCGGCACCGCCATCGGCTTCGGCATTCTCGGTGGCCGCTTTATTGAAGGCTCGGCGCGGCAGCCGGAGCTCTTGCCGACGCTGCGCGTGCAGATGTTCCTGGTCGCGGGACTCTTGGACGCGGTGGCGATGATTGGTATCGGCTTTGCCCTGTTCTTCA
>DATHLO010000182.1:0-3137 GCA_035488075.1 Steroidobacteraceae bacterium
GCGCTGGCGCGGGTGCCTGCGAGTTTGGCGCTGCTGCCATGAACGCGGCAACCCCTACGCTCGAGTTCCTGCGCGTCGCGCAGCTGGCCAAGCAAGCGACCGGTCTTACTCCGGCGGCCGACACGTCAACGCACGACAGGAGTGGACTTTGGCAGTTGCGCGACGCGCACAACGAAACCATCTGCGAGGTATCGCCAGATGGCACGGTTGTGGAGGTACAGGTTGAAGCACCGCCGTTCGGATTACTTGACCGCATCCGCGACCTGCGGGCTTGCGGATATTCAACTCGCGCAATCCACGAATGGTTCGGCACGCCGCAGTCAGTGAACCAGCTGGTGGAAGCTAGAGTCGTTTTCAACATCGCGATGGATCACATGGCCGCCGATGTCGGGCGGCCGGCCGCTCAAGCTCAGCCTTAGGCATCATGTCCGCGCACGTAGCAACGTGTGCTGCTTGCGGTCAGGCCGTCACCGGGGAGCTCTACCACCTCGGCTTCAGCAACATGCAGGCCCTCTACTGCTCAGATTGTCCAAGGGTTCTCCTGCTTAAGCACTGGGACATTCTTGATCGTCATGGCATCGCTTGGCCTAGCCTCGAGGCCGCAAGTCCGGGCTTCGAGTTTCATTGTCGCCATCTGCTTCCGGTTTTTGCTCGAATTGAGGAGCTTTTTCGGCCATGCGATTGCGGTGGACACTACCGTTATATGAACCCGCCGCGATGCGCCCGGTGTCGGGGCCTGCTACGTGGTGACGTATACGAAGACAAGCCGATTTTGAAGCTGAACGATGGCTACGTGTTTGTCACAGTTGGCTCAGTCAAGGATCTTGCGCAGATAAAATATGATGCCTAAGCATCGGCGCGCCTCCGCGAAGCGCGGGTGCTTCGGCGCCGCGTGCGCTTGGCAAGATTGTGCGCCAGCCACGCGAGGCGTGGAGCGCGTTGACACTCGCCGGGGCAGCTTGTGGTCGCCAAACCGGAAGCTGCACGTCTCAACGTAGGACCTCTATCTCTAAAAAGACAAACTCAAAGGCGTTAACGTTGATGACGTTGTGCTCGACCCCGGCGCACCGCGCGTAGGGCCGGTGTATCACCAGCTCTGCGGTGCGTGAGGTGCCGTCTGGCTCTTCAAGCAGCAACTTGCCAGTTGTTAACGGGACGACGATATAGTCGTGACCGTGACGGTGCCAGCCGGTCTCAGCGTCGGGAGAAAAGCGATACTCCGTGACCCGAACGTGCGGCTCTTCCAGCCTGACGGTTGCGATCGCTTGCGCACGAGCGCCCGTCACAGCCCGCGCTCTCTCGCCATCTTCTCGACCACAGTCGTTTTGTGTCCCCGCGCGAGGTGGCTGTAGCGCTTGACCATGGCGATGGTTCGATGACCCAAAGCGTCAGCAATCTCGAGCAGGCTCGCGCCCCGGCTCGCGAGGTAGCTCGCGGCTGTGTGTCTCAGATCGGGAAAGCGGAAGTTTTCGGTGCCGGCCGCCTTGAGTGCCGAGAAGGCTGCTGAGACACCCGCGGGCTGTGCGCACTGCCTATAGTATGCCCGGGGTCGGACTCGAACCGACATGGGGTTACCCCCAAGGGATTTTAAGTCCCTTGCGTCTACCGATTTCGCCACCCGGGCAGTGAGAACTGCAGCGGGCGCGATTCTACAGAAGTCCCGCGCGGCGACGCGTGCCAGCGACATCTGCAGTTGTGGCGCTAACTCAATGAATTTGCGAGACTTGCGCGCCGTAAGCCCGGCATTCCGCCGGGCGCTCCTCCGAGCTCACGCAAGGCGCGATGTCAGCCGACTCCCTCGAGGTTGAAAACCTGCATCTGTGGCGCGGTGAACGCCATGTGCTGCGCGGCGTGGGTTTTGTGTTATCCGCCGGGCAATGTCTGAAGGTGACGGGCGCCAACGGCGCCGGCAAGACGAGTCTGCTGCGAACGCTCGCGGGGCTGATGTACCCGGAGGACGGCTGTGTGCGCTGGCGTGGCGTGGACGCGCGCGCCGACCTGCGCACGTTCCAGGGAACGCTCGCGTATCTGGGGCACGAGCCGCCGCTGAAGGCGGACCTGACGGCGCGCGAGAACCTGCATTACTGGATCGGCGGGCGACGGCGTGTGGGTGGGGCGGCGCTCGCGTCGGCGCTGGCGCGCGTGGGTGCGGAGTCGTTTGCCGACCGCCTGGTACGCACGCTCTCGGCCGGACAGCGCCGGCGCGTCGCCCTCGCAGGCCTTGCGCTGTGTATCGTGCCGCTGTGGCTGCTGGACGAGCCGGCCACCAATCTGGATGCGGAGGGCCAGCGGCTCGTCGGCACGCTCATCGCCGAACAGCTCGCCCGCGGCGGTCTTGCGGTCGCCGCCGTGCATCACGAACTGCCGGTCGAGCCCGCCCAGGTGCGGTCGCTGGAATTGTCGCTGTGAGTGCAGCGCCTGTGGCCACTGCGGGCGCGTACACGCAGGCCGCCGCCGCCGTTCCGGTGAGCGCGCTGGAGGCGGTGAGTCTTGCGCTGCGACGGGATCTGACGCTCGCGTTTCGCAAGCCCGCACAGCTTATTCAGCCGCTCGCCTTTTTTGCGCTCGTGACCATGCTCTTTCCACTGGCCATCTCGCCCGAGCTTTCGCAACTGCGCGCCGTGGCGCCGGGGGCGCTGTGGGCGGCGGCGTTGCTCGCCTCGCTCTTGGCGCTTGAGTTCCTGTTCCGCGACGACGCGCTCGATGGCACGCTCGAGCAGTACGCGCTTTCGGGACAGTCACTGACCGCACTCCTGTGTGCCAAGACCCTCGCGCACTGGCTGCTGACCGGGCTGCCGCTCGCCTGCATGGCGCCCTTTGCGGCGCTCGCGCTCGGTGCGCCCTCGGCGGCGCTCAGCGGCATCGTCGCGAGTGTACTGTTAGGCAGCATTACGCTCAGCCTCATTGGCTCGATCGGCGCGGCGCTGACCTTGAACATCAAGCGCAGCAGCGCGCTGCTGTCACTGCTGACGCTGCCGCTGTCACTGCCGGTGCTGATCTTCGGCGCGCGCGCAACACAGGTGGCGATCAGCGGCGGGGCGCTCATCGCACCCCTGGAATTACTGGCTGCGCTCGCGGTGCTCGCACTTACGCTCGCGCCGCTGGCCGCCGCGGCGGCGGTGCGGATCAGTCTGGAG
>DATHLO010000183.1:0-5031 GCA_035488075.1 Steroidobacteraceae bacterium
CCTCCGTGCCCGCGGGGTGAACGTCCTGACCGGGGTCGTGCCGGGGCGCCTCGAGCGCGCAGCCGACGGCACGCTCCAGCCGCACTCGGCCGACGGGCGCCGGCTCGGGGTCTTTGATGCTCTGGTGTGGGCGATCGGGCGCGTCGCCGCGGTGGAGGATCTGGCCTTGGCCGAGGCGGGCGTTGCCCTTACTGAGCAGGGCTTCATCGGCACCGACAAGTTTCAGACGACGAGCGTGCCGCAGATCTACGCGGTGGGCGACGTCACCGGTCGCGTGCAGCTGACGCCCGTGGCGATCGCGGCCGGGCGGCGCCTCGCGGACCGGCTGTTCGGCGGCCAGCCCGAGCGGCATCTGGATTACGAGAACATCCCAACGGTGATCTTCGGTCACCCACCGATCGGCACGGTGGGACTCACCGAGGAGGCGGCGCGCGAGCGTTATGGCGCGACGAACGTCACGGTCTTTCGCTCAAGCTTCGTGCCGCTGTATCACGCCCTGACCCCCGAGAAGGTGCGCGTGGAGATGAAACTGGTGACCCACGGGGCGGAGCAGCGCATCGTCGGGCTGCACGTGGTGGGTGAAGGGGCGGATGAGATGCTGCAGGGCTTTGCAGTCGCGCTGCGCATGGGCGCGACCAAGAAGGACTTCGATGACACCGTGGCGATTCACCCGACCAGCGCGGAAGAATTCGTCACCATGCGCTGAGAATCACAGGTAGGCGCCGCCGGCGCGCTCGCGCAGCGCATCGAGCACGCGCGCGGTGGAGGGTCGCACGCCGCGCCACAGGCGGAAGGACTCCGCGGCCTGCTCGACCAACATGCCAAGCCCCTGCAGCGCGCGCGCGCAGCCCTGAGCTGCGGCCCAGCGCACGAATGCGGTCGCCGATTTGCCGTAGGCGAGGTCATAGCACACCGTCTGCGGCCCGATCACGCCCGCCGGCAGGGGCGGTATCTCGCCCGAGAGGCTCGCCGAAGTGGCGTTGAGGATCAGATCAAAGGGCGTGGCCTCGACGTCCTCGAAGCCCACGCCCTGCGTCGCACCGAGATCGGAAAACGCGGCCGCCAGCGCTTCGGCACGCTCGGGCGTGCGGTTCGCGATCACCAGCAGCGTCGGCTCAAGGCCCAGAATCGGTGCCAGCACGCCGCGCGTCGCGCCACCGGCGCCGATCATGAGCACGCGCCGATGGGTGATGACGAGCCCGAGGTTGTCACACAGGTCGCGCACGAGTCCCGCGCCGTCGGTGTTGTCACCGAGGATGCCCTCGCCCTTGACCGCCAGCGTGTTGACGGCGGCCGCGTGCGCGGCACGCGCGGTGAGCTCGTGGGCGACGTCGACCGCGGCGATCTTGTGCGGCAGGGTGATGTTGAGCCCCCGGCCACCCTGCGCGAAGAACTCCGTCACGCGCTCCTGGAACTCCTCGGGTTTCACGTCAAAGGCACGGTAGCTCATGTGCTGGCCGGTCTCGCGCGCGAACAGGCCATGGATGAACGGCGACAGGCTGTGATTGACCGGATGGCCAAAGACCCCGTACTGCTCGACCACCGTGCTCATCCGGCCGATTCTGACAGCATCCGGGCGCTGCTGCCCGCGTCTGCGCTGCTGCGCAGCGTGGCGAGCAACTCCGGCAGCCACACCTGCATGCGCTCGAGCAGCAGGTGCGGCGGGTTCACGATGAGAAGTCCCGACCCGTTCAGCGCCACACGCGAATCGCGGCGGAACAGCCACAGTTCGCTCACGAGGGCGGGCGCGCCGAGCGTGCGCGCGCAGCCGGCCTGCCAGGCATGCGTCGTGCGCTCGTCCTTGATGGGATACCACGCCGCCTGCACCCCGGTGGGAAAGCGGCGCAAGCCTTCCGCGAGCGCCGCGCTCACGCGGCCAAATTCCCCGGGCTCCTCGTACGGCGGGTCGATGAAGGTGAGGCCGCGCCGCTCCGGCGGTGGCAGCCAGGCCTTGAGGCGCTGGAAGCCGTCGCCGCGCTCCACGCGCACTTGCGCGAGCGCCGTGCTGCGCGCGGCGGCCAGCGCCGCCACGGACTCCTCGAGGCTATGTGCCTCGGCGCCCTCAAGCTCGATCAGCACCGCCCGGTCCTGGGGCCGCAGCGCGTCCACCGCCAGAAGCGGCGACCCCCCGTACAGGTGCCGCTGCTTAAGCTGCGTGCGCAGCGCGGCGAGCGCTGCGGCGTAAGTGCGCAGTTCCTCTGCCGCGTGCACCGCCTGCGCCAGGCGTCCGATGCCCTCCGCGGCTTCGGCGGTGGGACTGGACAGATCGTAGCTGCCGCGGCCGGCATGCGTGTCGAGGTAGAGGAATCCCTTCTCTTTCTTCTGCAGGGCGCCGATGAGGGTGAGCAGCGTCACGTGCTTGTGCACGTCCGCGAAATTGCCGGCGTGATAGCTGTGACGGTACTTCATGGGGCAAGGAACCGGGCGCGGTCGCCAGCCGCACCGGGGCGCTACTTCAGGCGCCGCGCGCGCGCGGTGGCCCCGCCGGCAGCGCTGCGGGGCTTAGCCGCGCTGGTCTTGCGCGCCGGCGCACTCTTGGCGCGCGCCTTGCGCGCCCGCGTGGCGCTGCGCGGCGTGCCGTGTGTCGCAGGCGCCGTCACCGGGTGCGTGGACGCCTGCGCGCGCGCCGGCGCGCGGGCCGCACCGTCGCCGCGGGCCGCCTCACGCGCAGCCTTCTTGCCGTGGCGTGCCGCCTTGGGCGGCTTCGCCGGCGCGGCAGGGGCCGGCGCTTCGGCGCCCGCACTGACCGCGGCGGCGGCGGGCGTGGCCTTCTTGCGACCCCAGCGCCCGAAGCGGCCGCGCTCCGGAGCGGCCGCCAGCATCGTGCGGCACTCCTCCAGCGTCACGCTCTTCGGATCGCGCTCCTTGGGGATCTTCGCATTCTTTTTCTTATCCGTGATGTACGGCCCGTAGCGGCCGTTGAGCACCTGGATGCCCGCATCGGGGAAGTCCTGGATGATGCGGTTGGCATCGGCCTCCTGCTTCAGGCGGATGACTTCGCGCGCGCGCTCAAGCGTTACGGTGTATGGATCGTCTTCCTTGAGCGAGGCGTACTTGCTGCCGTACTTCACGTAGGGACCGAAGCGACCGACGTTGGCGACGATGGTCTCGCCGGCCTCGGTCTGCCCGAGCGTGCGCGGCAGTTTGAACAACTCCATCGCATCGGCGAACGTGATGTGATCCATCTTCTGTCCGGGACGCAGTCCTGCGAAGCGCGGCTTTTCCTCATCGTCCTTGGTGCCGATCTGTACGAAGGGACCGAAGCGGCCCATACGCACCGTGATCGGTTTGCCGGTCGCCGGATCCTTGCCAAGTTCGCGCGCCTGCGCGACCTGCTCGCGCGTCACCGTGCGCTCGATCTTTTCCACCTGGTGAATGAAGGGCTTCCAGAACTTCTCCAGCGGCACCGTCCAGTCCTCTTCCCCGCGCGACACCGCGTCCAGCTCATCTTCCATGGCGGCCGTGAAGCCGTACTCCACGTAGCGGTGAAAGTGATGCGTGAGGAAGCGGTTGACGATCTTGCCGATGTCGGTCGGCACGAAGCGGCGGCTGTCCATCTCCACGTACTCGCGGTCCTGGAGCGTGGAGATGATGGTCGCGTAGGTCGAGGGCCGCCCGATACCGTGCTCCTCGAGCGCCTTCACCAGCGAGGCCTCGCTGTAGCGCGGCGGCGGCTCGGTGAAATGCTGCTCGGCGCGCAGCGCGGTGAGGCTTACCGTATCGCCTTCGTGCATCGGCGGCAGGACGTGATCGCTCTCGTCGCTCTGGGCGTCATCGGTGCCTTCCTGGTACACCGAGATGTAACCGGGCTTCACGAGCGTGGAACCGTTGGCGCGCAAGAGGTGCCGCTGCGCACCGTCGCTGCCGGCCAGCATGTCGACCGCGACGGTGTCAAAGAGCGCGTGGCTCATCTGCGAGGCCACGGCGCGCTTCCAGATGAGCGCGTACAGCCGGTACAGGTCGTCCTCGATCTTGCCCTCGACGTCTGCGGGGGTGATGGCCGCGGAAGTCGGGCGGATCGCCTCGTGCGCTTCCTGCGCGTTCTTCGACTTGGTCTTGTAGATCCGCGGTTCCTCGGCGACCTCGGCCTTGCCGTACAGCCGCGCGGCCACCTCACGGATCTCCTGCACCGCCTCGGCGGCGAGTGACACTGAGTCGGTGCGCATGTAGGTAATGAGGCCGACGCTGCCTTCGCCGATGTCCTGCCCCTCATACAGCTGCTGCGCGAGCCGCATGGTGCGACGGGCGTTGAAGCCGAGCTTGCGGGCAGCTTCCTGCTGCAGCGTGGAGGTGGTGAAGGGGGGTGCGGGGTTGCGCCGGCGTTGCTTGCGGTCGATGGCGATGACGCGCAGCGTGCCCGCGCGCTCAGCGCTCGCGCCGGCCGCCGCCTGCACGGCGCGCTCGACCTCGCGCGCCTGCGCCTCGTTGGTGAAGCTGAACTGCTCGACCTTCTGTCCCTGGTACTCGAGCAGTTTCAGCGGGAAGGCCTGCGCGCTGTGCGCGCCTTCGCCCTCGATGGTCCAGTATTCCTGGGCCTTGAACGCGTCGATCTCCTCTTCGCGCTCGCAGATCATGCGCAGCGCCGGGCTCTGCACCCGCCCCGCCGACAGTCCCTGGCGCACCTTCTTCCACAGCAGCGGGGACAGATTGAAACCGACCAGGTAATCGAGCGCGCGCCGCGCCTGCTGCGCGTTGACCAGCTCGAGCGACAAGCCGCGCGGCTTGCCGACGGCCTCGCGGATCGCGTTGCGCGTGATCTCGTAGAACACCACGCGGTGCACGTCCTTGCCGTCGAGGTCGCCGCGCTCCTTGAGGATCTCCTTCAGGTGCCAGGCGATGGCCTCACCCTCGCGGTCCGGGTCGGTCGCCAGATACAGCGCCTTTGACTTACGCAGGCTCTTGGCGATCGCCTCGACATGGCGCTCGTTCTTCTCCAGCACCCGGTACTTCATCGCGTAGCCGGCGTCCGGGTCGACCGCGCCTTCCTTGGGCACCAGATCGCGCACGTGCCCGTAGGAGGCGAGCACGTCG
>DATHLO010000184.1:0-2646 GCA_035488075.1 Steroidobacteraceae bacterium
GCCAGTTCCGCAACCGCGCCCGGACGCCGTGCTAGCGTGGCGCTGGAGCCCTACGCCGCGTGCAGACACCGATGTCCGATTCAGTGCTGGCTGCGATCATCGCGGGAACCGCGACGCTGTCCGCGTCGTTTCTGCAGTTCAGATCCGCCTCGCTCCGCGAGGGCGGTGCGCGCCAGTCCACGGCCGCCCGTCGTAAGAACCGTCTGCAGCGCCTTGTCCTGTTCGTCATCATCGGCGCGGCGGCCGTCTCGGGCTTTGCGCTCTCGCAATGGCTGACCGACGGCGAGCGTGCCGCCCAAGGCGCGCTGCAGCGCGAGTTGCAGGCGCGCATCGCGGAGATCAGCCGTACCGCCAGCGACCTCGAGCTCACGCGCGCCAGCGCGCGGACCGAGATCGAGACCGGCGTGCTGCGCGGGATCGGCGCGCAGGGGATGGCCGTAACGGCCACGGTGCCCGCGTGCCGGCCGGCAGCTGCCAGCGGCCCGCCCGCGGCGTCTTCGCCGGGTGTGTCTTCCGAGCCGGGCGTTCCTGCCGGCCGCGCCTGCCTCGAAGCCGAGGCGAGCCCGGTGACGCTGTGCGCGAGCATTCCGGCCAACGCCACGGTCACGGAAGTTGCCCTTTTCAGCCGCCTCGCCGACGCGGAGACCCCCTGGAGCGCGAGCCGCCTCTTGCCCGGTCAGGAATCAGGGCAGGCGCGCTTTGCGGAAAAATACTCGGAAAGCGCGCCGGAGGCGGGCACGCGTCAGGTGTGCCAGGAATTCGTACACTGGTCGGCTGATCACGCCCGCGTGGCGCGCGTGATCGTGCGCTACTCTCTATAACAGCGGTCCGGTAAATAGCGCAGCGCTGCGTCAGCGCACTGCGAGGCGCCAGAGCGACGTCACTTCCGCTGCACGCGCTGCGTGCAGCGGGTCAGTTTCGTCGGCTGCGCGCGGATGCCGGGGCCGCGCATCGCTGCGATCGACCACCCTGAGGTCTGCCTCCTGGAACAGGGCCAGTAGCTCCGCCCTCGGCCGCAGGCCAAGATGCTCCGCGAGATCCGAAAGAATGAGCCAGCCCTCGCCCCCGGGCTCCAGGTGCGTGGGCAGCGCACGCAGAAAAGCACGCAACATGTGACTCTCCGGATCGTAGATCCCGCGCTCGAGCGCGGAGCTCGGCCGCGCGGGAATCCACGGCGGGTTGCAGAGCACGAGCGCGGCGCGTCCCTCGGGAAAGAGATCGCCCTGCACGACTTCCACTTGCCGCGCCAACCCGAGACGCTCGAGGTTCTCCCGGGCGCACGCCACTGCACGCGGATCCTGGTCGGTCGCGATCAATCGCCTGATGCCGCGCCGCGCGAGCACGGCCGCCAGCACGCCGGTGCCCGTGCCGATGTCAAACGCCACGCTCGATGAGGAGCTCAGCGCCGGCAGTGGTGCAGTGAAGACAAGATCGACGTATTCGGAGCGAATCGGCGCAAACACCCCGTAGTGCGGATGGATGCGCTCGCCGAGCGGCGCAATCTCGATACCCTTGGTGCGCCATTCGTGCGCGCCGATGACGCCAAGCAACCCCCGCAGCGGGGTGAGCGAGGGTTGCTGCCCGGGGCCGAACGCTTCCGCGCAGGCTTGCCGGACATCGGGGCCACGCCGCAGCGGGATGGCGTAGTCCGCATCGAGCGGCACCAGCAGCGCCCCCAATGTACGCGCCCGTTGTGAACGCATCTGACGATAGAGGTGGAAAGCTTCAGCGGCTGTGCTCGGCTTTTTCCCCTTGTGGGCCGGGCGGTCGGTGCGGCGTGCGAGCGCGAGCAGCATCTGGCGCGCATTCTGGAAATCGCCCCGCCATAGGAGGGCCGTGCCCTGGCATGCGACGCCGTACGCCTCGTCGGCCGTGACGGCGTCATCGACGATCAGCACGCGGCGGGGGGGCGGTGCCGCGCTTTCTGAGCGCCAGAGAGCCACGCACGCCTCGCCGCCCTCGGTCCAGTGCACCATCGGGCGGGCGTCCACGCTAGCGCCCGGCATGGCCGCGCCTGCGCGCTCGGCGCCGCAGCCTGAGCAAACCCGCCCGAGCGGCTCTTGCGCGAAGCTCATCCACAGAGGGGTACCCGCCAATGCGAGCCTGAGCGGCTGCGGCGGCAGTATGAGCAATCTGCACCGCAGCGTCACCGGGTGCAGACGCAACGGCGGTGCTGCGAGGCGCATGTGAACGTCTTGCGCGCGAAGGAGCGCGCACCGGAAACGGATCTCAGGCGCCACTGATGCGCCCGCTTTGGCAAACCCGTGATGCAAGGCTTCGCCTGCCGCGGCGCTTGGGCGGGAAGTACCTATTGCCGCCGTGTTACTGCTCAGGCTAAATACAGTTTCACGTGAGTGCCAGATCATCGGCGCTTGCGCCGCGGGCACGAATCGGACTGCCGGTGCTGACCCCTCCACGAATATTCCGGGAGATTGCTCATGAGACGATGGATCGGATTCATGCTGAGCGCGCTGCTGATGCTGACGGTGAGCACCGTCAACGCGGGTCCGTATAGCGACACCGTTGAGCTTTTTAAGAACGCGGGCGCGAGTGCCACGTTCTTCGGCAACTGCTACGGCTACGCCGTATTCCCATCGGTCGGTCAGGGTGGACTGGTGGTGGGAGGCGCCTATGGCAAGGGGCGCG
>DATHLO010000185.1:0-2988 GCA_035488075.1 Steroidobacteraceae bacterium
TTAGCAGCGGGCGTGTGAGTTTCCGCTGCGGCGTGCGTGCTGCTCTCGTGTGCGTCGTGCGTCGGCGTCGCCGGCGCGTGTGCGTGTGGCGACGCCGCAGACGGTGTGGGCGGCGGGCGAACGACGGGCGCGCGCTGGACCACCGGCGCCTGGGACCCCGAAGGCCGATAGCGCGCAGATTCGGGTGCGGCGCCGGCAGGACTCAGGGGCGCAGCCACTGCACCGGGGGGACGGTCGCTGCGCGGCGGCTGCGCGGAGTTCGCCGCTACGGCGCCGGGTGGCGCCTCCGGTGCTGATGCGCTCGGCACGTAGGAGGTGTCCTGCCGCGGCACGCTCGGTAAGACACTGTGCTCGAGGGTGTGCGCGCGCTCGGCAAAATTCGGCAGGCCCTCGGCGGCGGTACCTGTGCCAGCGGGGCGCGCGCCGGGCAAAACGCGCACCGGGGCTGCAGCGGTTGGCGGTTGTAAGCGCACGAGCTCACTGCGGGGCAACGCGTGGCCGCCGTTCGCCTGAATCGCCGCCAACTGCCTGTCGAAGGACGCGGGCGCCGAGGGTGGCGGTGTGCGCACCAACAGCGGACGGTTCCAGTATGCGGCCGACGGGTGCGTCACGGCGTGCGTCGGGGCGGCCCCGAGGACACTCTGCCGCAGCGGCGCGATTGGCGGCGCGGCGGCCGTTACCGCCGCGCCCGCGAGCACCGTCGCGCTCAAGCGCACGGCGTGGCCGCCCACACGCTGGCCGGAGGTGAAGACGTCCTGCGGTACGGCGGTCACCGCACCGGGCGTGTTGTTGACGTAGTGCGTGTTGCTGAGGTTGTAAGGGATGCCGTGGGTAGCGAACGTTGGTGCGCTGCCGATGTTGACCTTGCGCAGATACTCGGTGCTCACCGCGTACGGCGGCACGTACACCTCGCGTGGCGCGAGTGGAAACCAGGCGACTCGCGATCCGGGCGCGCCCGGCGCACCGTGCTCGGATCCGCCGACCCACCCTACCAGCGCGGGCGAATAAGCCGGACGCACGCCGCGCGCCCCGGGCGCCCAGCACCAGGTGCTGTTCCACAGTACCCAGCGGCCATAATGGAACGGCGCGAACCCCCACGGCGCATCGTCGATCCAGCTCCAGCCCCAGGGCGCGATCCAGGCCCAGCGACCGAACCGGTACGGCGCCCAGACCACAACGCCGACGATCGCGGGCACCCAGACATAGCCGTAATCCGGCGCGGCTTCCCAGGTCCCGTTGTTGTCGAGGTCCTGTGTCCCGGGCACGTCATCGGCGACATACTCACGCGCAGCAGAGTTCTGCAGTGCACGATCGCGCGCTGTCGACCAGGCGTCCAGCTCATCCGGCGCGGCGAGCGCCTCGCGCTCGTAACCGAGCAGCTGCGTGCCACTGAATAGCCCCTGCTGCTGCATACGCAGGATGACGCTCTGACCGCCGCCGTCGGCCGCGGCGCTGCCGACGCTGACCTTGATGATGGTGCGGTCACCGGCCTCGTTCACCTCCACGCGGTACTCACCCGGCTCGCGCAGGGTCACCGCAAGATTCGGCGTATCAATCTCATACTGATCACCCGGCTGCATGTCGCGCACGAACACGATGAGGGTGCCCGCGGGCAGTTGCATCTGTGCGCCGTGATCATCGAGATTGAGGAACGAGAAGCCGGTGCTGCTGCCGAGACGGACGACGGCGTTGCCGAGATCCAGTTCTGCGCGCGAGCCCTGATCGCTCCAGAGCCGGTCGCCGCCGGTGAGCGGGCGATTCAGCTGCGCCTCGGTCCACTCCGTCACGCCCGCCGGCTGCAAAGAGACCGTGCCCTCCGCATCACTCAGGCGCGCCACGCGCGCCGGCGGATCCGCGTTCTGTGCGTCCGCGGCGGCGCACGACAGGCCGGCGAGCGCGAGCAGCACAAGAGTGCATCCGGCGCGCATCGTGAAAACTCGCATTGGCACGGCCCTTCCCTCACCTAACTCGCGGCGCACGCCCGGCGCCTTATGACAACTGCTCAGAACCCGGAGGCGGGCGCGTCGCCCTCCATCTTATATACGCCAATCGTCCCTGAACGGTCAGTGAACGGCAGCGTCCGGAACGCGGCAACCATGCCTCTAGAGGGTTCCCGGCAAATGCTCGGCCAGGAAATCGATGAACGCCCGCACGGCGGGCAGCATGCCGCGCCGGCTCGGGAACACCACGTGCACGATTCCCTGCGGGCTGTTCCACTGCGGCAGCACGCGCCGGAGCTTGCCGCTCGCGAGATCCTCGCGGACGGCGCTCTCAGGCAAACGTGCGATCCCGACACCTGCCAGTACTGCGCAGCGCAGCACGATGAAGTCATGACACACCATGCGCGCCTTCAGTTCCGCGCGCACGATCTCACCCTCCGGACCCACGAGTTCCCAGGAATTGCGATCCAAGTCGCCCGCGTAATCAAGCGTCTGATGGTCGGCGAGCTGCGCGGGAGCAAGGAGCGCAGAGGCGCCCTTCAGATACGCGGGCGTTGCGACCAGTACCTCGTCCACCTGCTGGAAACTGCGCATCACGAGACCGTCTTCGCCGCTGGGCCGCGTGCGCACGCGCAGCGCCACGTCAAAGCCCTCGTTCAACACGTCGACGCGCCGGTTGCTCACCTGCAGCAGCAGATGGATCGCAGGATATTGTGCGAGGAACTGCGGCAGCACGGGCGCGAGCGCCCACTGTGCGAGCGCGACAGGGCAGCTGGCCCTGAGCGTGCCGCGCGGCTCCGCGCGCGCGAACTCGACCACTTCGACTGCGGCGTCGGCCTCCGCCAGCATCGCGCGCGCGTGCCGGTAGACCTCCTGGCCCACCTCGGTGACCACGAAGCGCCGCGTCGAGCGATGGATGAGGCGCACCCCGAGCTGCACTTCCAGGGCCCCCACGTGCCGTGACAAGCGGGACTTCGGGATTGAGAGTGCGCGCGCGGCCCGCGCAAAGCCGGCGTGATCCACCACCTGGGTGAAGTAGTAGAACCCC
>DATHLO010000186.1:0-2750 GCA_035488075.1 Steroidobacteraceae bacterium
CCGGTGCTGTCCACATAGTCGGCTTCCGCGTTGTAGAGCGCCCCGAGTCCCTGCGCCGAAGCGCTCAGCGTCGCCGAGGAGTCGACCGGGATCAGGCGGATCTGCGAATAGGTCCCCGCGAGCAGATTCACGTTGCTCGCGATCGTGCCGAGGCTGCCACCCACGTCGGCTACGAGGTCCACTGTCGTGGGGGTCGACAGCGGGAATTTCTGCCAGCCGGAGTCATCCGGGCCGGCCGTCGAGCTGGTGTTGAACCACACTTCCTGCGTGGTGATATACACGTGCGAGTACTGGGCCGGCGTGTTGCCAGATAGCGACACTTCCGTGCGCGCCGAGCAGGCCGCCAACAGACAGCCGGCTGCTGCAATGACGGTGGCGGGTGCGGCGTATTTCATGCAAATCCCTGTGCGACTAGAAAAACGATCATGGCCGACCAAGCCTAACGCTGCAATGTGTAAGTCGCTGACAAGTGTGTCGAATTGTCGATCTGAGACCTGGATTGGACTTGAGGGGGTGGAAGTCTGTACAGTGCGCCGCGCCAAACGTCCTTAAGTGCTCGGTCAGCACCGTTTCGCTCGTAAGTCTGTCCTAATCCCGACGCACTTCGATTTACCATTAACTTTCAGCCTCGCGCCTGACCGCCGCAGCACGTAAGCGCTGCCGGGCGAGCTCAAAGAAGCAGAGGTTTTCCTACAATGTCATTCACAGATCTCGGGCTGAAGCCCGAGCTGTCCCGTGCCGTGGCCGAAAAAGGCTACACCATCCCCACTCCCGTTCAGCGCGAGGCGATTCCCGCCATCCTCGCCGGCCGCGACGTACTCGCGGGCGCTCAGACGGGCACCGGCAAGACGGCCGCCTTCGTGCTGCCGATCCTACAGAATCTGGGCGCGCGCTCAGGCACTGCGCCGCGCGCCCTGGTGCTGACGCCGACGCGCGAGCTCGCGGCTCAGGTTGCTGCGAGCGCGGAGGACTACGGGCGTTTCGTCGACCTGCGCACCGTCGCGATCTTCGGCGGCGTCAGCGAGAAGCCCCAGATCGAAGCGCTGCGCCGCGGTTGCGACCTCATCGTGGCCACTCCCGGACGGTTGCTCGATCTGGCGCAGCAGCGCGTGCTCGACCTCTCGCACGTGCGCGTCTGCGTGCTCGATGAGGGCGATCGCATGCTCGACATGGGCTTCATCCACGCCATCCGGCAGATCATGAAGTTGCTGCCGCGCGAGCGGCAGAGCCTTTTGTTCTCGGCGACCTACTCTGAGGACATTCGCGCGCTCGCCGAGCGCATGCTGCGCAATCCCTTGGCAGTCGAGGTCGCGGCGCGCAACGCCACCGCCGAGCGCATCGAGCAGCAGATCTACCGCGTCCCCAAGGAGCACAAGCGCTTCCTGCTCGCGCACCTCATCGAGGAGGGCAACTGGCATCAGGTGCTCGTCTTCGCGCGCACCAAGCACGGTGCGAACCGCCTGGCGCAACAGCTGGAGGCTAGCGGCATCCGTACCGCGGCCATCCACGGCAACAAGAGCCAGGGCGCGCGCGTGCGTGCGCTCACTGACTTCAAGGAAGGGCGCGTCACCGCCCTGGTGGCGACCGAAGTCGCCGCGCGCGGCCTCGACATCAAGGAGCTGCCGCACGTCGTGAACTACGAGCTGCCGAACGTGCCGGAGGACTACGTGCACCGCATCGGGCGCACGGCGCGCGCCGGTGGCAGCGGGGCGGCGGTCTCCCTGGTGGCACCGGATGAGGCGCCGCTCCTGCGCGAGATCGAGCGCTTGCTCAAGCGCACGCTGCCCGTGGCGGCGCTCCCGAGCTTCAAGGTCACGGCAGTCACGACGACCCCGGCCGCCTCCGCCGCGCACGAGAGTGCAGCGGGCGGCGCACATCGGCACGGTCACCGCGGGCAGGGCGCCTTTCCCGGCAAGCGTCGCGGCGGCACCCGCAGCTACGCGCCCAATTCCTATTCGCGTGCGCGACGCTCGGTGTAGCCTGATGGCATGAGGCCGTTGCCTGTCGCGCTAACGTGGCTGCTGCTCATCTGCAGTGGCGGCGCGCTCGCACACGCGCACCTCAAGGAGAGCTCACCGGCCGAGGGCAGCCATCTGACTTCCCCGCCGGAAGCACTGGTGTTGAGTTTCTCGGAGGCCGCGCAGCTCACCGCGCTGTCGCTCGAGAAGCCCGACGGCTCGAGTGCGCGGCTCACGCCCCCGGTGCAGCCACAGACTCGGATCTCCGTGGCATTACCGAGACTCGCGGCCGGCGCCTATGTCGTGCATTGGCGCGCGCTCGGTGCCGACGGGCACCTCGTGCCCGGTGAGCTGCATTTCACCATCACTCAATGATTGATGCTCTGTGGCTCGCGCTGCGTGCCGGGGGCTTCGTGTTCACCGTGCAGGCCGCTGGCACCGGCCTGTTTCTCGTGCTCTTCGCTCGCGAGCTCGACGTCGGCTCGGACGCGCTGATCCGCCGCGTGGGTGCGCACGCTGCAATCGGGGCGCTCGGCATCGTGATCGCACAGGCGTTGTTCGAACCGCTGTATCTGGCCGGCGCCTGGGACGGGCTGCGCGATCCGGCGCTGCGCACGCTGGCGTACTTCTCGCCCGCGGCAATCGTTCCGGCACTGCGACTCGCGGGGCTTGGCGCGCTCGTGCTCGCACTGCGACGCGCGAGCAGCGCACTCGATGGCTTCGTGCTGCCGGCAGCGCTGCTCGCCTTGGGCTCCTTTCTCGCCACCGGTCATGCCCTGCTGGACCCGCGCC
>DATHLO010000187.1:0-3543 GCA_035488075.1 Steroidobacteraceae bacterium
CTGGATAACAAGGTACCCGCGACCCTGCAGTACGAGGCCGTGTTCCAGACGAGCCGTCTGCTGCGCCACGCGACCTACTGGCTGCTGGCGGCACGCACGCGGCTGCAGGTCGATGCCGTGGTCGCGGAGTTCCGCGCCGACGTGCGGCGCCTGGAAGCCGAGATTCATCAGGTGCTCACCGGGGCGGAACTGCTGCGGTTCGAAGAAAGCCGCAAGCGCTTCGCCGACGGCGGCCTGCCGCCTGCGCTCGCGGTCCGCATCGCAAGCCTTGAGGCACTGAATGCCGCGCTCGACATCTCCGAGATCGCGGTCGCGCACCGCGTGAGCGTCATCGAAACCGCGCGCGTCTACTTCGAGGTCGGCACGCGCATCGGCTTTGACTGGCTGCGCACGCGCATCGAGAAACTCAAGGTCGACGGTCAGTGGCAGGCGATCGCGCGCAGCGGCCTGCGTGACGCCGCGCTGCGCGTGCAGCGACGCCTCACCGAGCGCGTGCTGGCACGCAAGAGCCGCGGCAGCGCCGAAGCACGGGTGAACGCCTGGGTCGAGGCAGCGGGGAAGGACCTGGTGCACTGGCAGCGTACGCTCGCGGACATGCGCGCCGCCGGCGCCGGGGACTTCGCCACGCTCACCGTGGGCGTCGAGTCGGTCCGCAAACTCGCCAATTGAACAGCACGCGCATGCCCGACAAGCAGACCACGCCACCCGGCCGGCTGATTCTGGTGCGCCACGGCCAGAGCCTCTGGAACGTCGAGAATCTTTTTACCGGCTGGACCGACGTGGACCTCTCGGAACTCGGGCGTGCCGAGGCGACACGCGCGGGGCAGGAGCTGGTGCGCGAGCGCCTCGCGGTCGACATCGCCTTCACGTCGGTGTTGAAGCGCGCCATCCGCACGCTGTGGATCATGCTCGATGCGATGGAGTGCATGTGGGTGCCGGTGGAGCGGTCCTGGCGCCTGAACGAGCGGCATTATGGAGCGCTGCAGGGGCTGAATAAGGCACAAACCGTGGCACAGTACGGCTACGCACAGGTGCAAGTGTGGCGGCGCAGCTACGACATCCCGCCACCGCCGCTCATGCCCGAGGACTCGCGCCACCCACGCTTCGATACGCGCTACGCCGCGGTACCCCCGCAGGATCTGCCGGCGACCGAATCGCTCAAGGACACGCTCGCGCGCGTGCTGCCCTTCTGGCATGCGCGCATCGCACCGGAGCTGCGCAGCGGCCGCAACGTCATGGTGGTGGCGCACGGCAACAGCCTGCGCGCCATGGTGAAGATGCTCGATCAGGTGAGCGACGAGCAGATCACCGAACTTAACATCCCGACCGGTGTGCCGCTGCTGTACGAACTGGATGCGCGGCTGCGGCCGCTCGCCAGCCGCTACCTGGGTGATGCCGCCGCCGTGAGCGCGGCCGCCGAGGCCGTGCGGCGCCAGACGGAAACGCGGTAAACCCTCAGGCCGCCCAGCCGTCGTAGCGGCCGCCGAGCTCCTCGGCAAGAGCGGTCAGGCGGCGGCTGATCTCCTGCATCTGCGGCACGATAAGACGCATGGTCTTGGTGGCGTGCAGGCTGAAGCCGCTCTCTTCCCGCATGGGCTTGGTGTCGACGGCAAATTCCGGTTCGAGGCGGGAACGCGCACTCTGGCAGGCGGCCGCATCCGGCAGCGCCAGAAAGAAATCCACGCGGTAGTCGTTAAAGGGCGCATAGCCCTGCGAACGCAGCTGCGCAATCATCTGCTCGTCCCAGGTCTCGGCGCGCGAGCGGCGCACGGTGCGCAGCTTGAAGTACACGCGCACCACGATGAGCCCGAGGGCGGCGAGCAGCGCGACTGAGAACCAGCGCCCGTTCACGGCTGCGCCGCCGGTCTCAGCGCGGGCCCCTGCCCGGAAACTGCGGCTTGCGCTTCTGCAGAAACGCGCTGATGCCTTCAATCCCCTCCGCGCTCATGGCGTGTGCGGCGATGGTTTCGCTTTCGAGAATCATTTGCGACTCGAAAGCCCCGAGGGAGGCAGCCAGCAGGCGCTTGGTCGCCCCGAAGGCGTGGCTCGCACCGTCGGCCAGCTGTTCGGCGAGCTGCAGCGCACGCGGCAGCAGCTCCTCGTCCGCGACCACTTCGTTCACCAGCCCCCAGTCGAGCGCCTGCTGGGCCGCAAGCGTGCGGTTGAGAATCAACAGCTCCATCGTGCGCTTGGCGCCGATGGTGCGCGGCAGCAGAAAGGACGTGCCGGCGTCGGGGGTGAGCCCGGCGTTGGTGTAAGCGAGATTGAACTTCGAGCCGCGAGCGCACAGCGCAAGATCGGCCATGGCCACCAGCCCCACGCCGGCGCCCGCTGCCGTGCCGTTGACTGCGGCAATCACCGGGGCGTCCATGCGCGCGAAGTGCGCGATCGCGGCATGCAGGTAGGTGGTGAGTTCGCGGATGTAGTCATCGCCTGCGGTCTCGCGCGAGGCCATGGCGCGCAGGTCACCGCCGAAGCAGAAGTTGCGCCCGGCGCCGGTGAGCACCACCGCACGCACGGCGGCGTTGCGCGCGCAGGCGAGCGCCGCGGCGAGCAGGTCCATCGCCATTTGCAGATTGAGCGTGTTGGCGCTCTCGGGACGGTTGAGCGTAACGACCGCTACCGCGCCGCGCGTTTCCAGCTGGACACTCGGGGTGGACACGGCGGCGCGCTACTCGTCGGGCGCGATGCTCACGCGCAGTCCGGCGAGCTCGGCAGTGAACTCGATCTGGCACGAAAGGCGCGAATTTTCCTGATAGTGCGACAGCTCGGACAGCAACTCGCGCTCATCCGACATCATGGCCGGCAGCCGCGCGCTCCAGGCCGCATCCACGTACACATGACAGGTGGCGCAGGAGCACATGCCCCCGCAGATCGCCGCCACACCGTAGTCAAGCTCGCGCAGGTTCTCCATCACCTTCAGTCCGGGTTTGGCGTCCACTTCATGTTCGACTCCGTCGCGATCCACGACCCGCAGAAGCGTCATGCAGCTACCCCGATCAATCACTAGATTTGCTTGAGGCGAACGCGCCCCAGATCTGGTAGTTTGCCGGTTCGCTATGCGACCCGCCAGCCCATCACCGGCCGTTGCGGTATCAGGCGCCGGGCAGCGGCCCGAGCACCTTCATCACGAACACGGCCTTGTCAGATTCGGTGTTGAGGGTCTCGAAGGTGACACGCAGTTCGCGCGTCAGTACGCCCATGACCTCATCATACGGCCCGAAAACCTGGGTGCTCATGCTGTTCGTGACGACGCGCAGACCCTCCGCGTGCCCGAGACGCCTCAGGAACTCGCGGATCGCCGGGACGAAGTCCGCTCTGAGCGGGTACAGGCTGATCTCGACTCCGATGTCCATGCGGCTCGCCTCTTGCGGGAGCGTCAGGCGCGCAGTATTGCACGCCCGCAGCGGCTCACTGCGGCTATGATCGCACTAGAATGGACGGCCAGGGACACCAGGGTGGCTAAGGAACGATGACGCGGAAAATCCAAGTTCACCAGGTGGACGCCTTTACGCGCGAACCCTTCACCGGCAACCCGACCGG
>DATHLO010000188.1:0-2318 GCA_035488075.1 Steroidobacteraceae bacterium
GGCGCCCCCGGCTGCGCCGCCCAAGCCCGCCGCGCGCGCCACGGCGCCCGCCGCCACCGCCGCCACCGCCGCGCCGCGGCCGTTCGGTTTCGAGGAGGTACGCAAAGTCGCCCAGGAGCGCGCCAAGCGCGAGTTCCGCCCGGCCGCCGACACGCTGCCGCAGACACTGGCGAACCTGACTTTCGAGCAATATCGCGACATCCGCTTTCGTACGGCGAGCGCCCTGTGGCGCGGGCAGTCACTGTTCGAGGTCCAATTCTTTCACCGCGGCTACCACAACAGGGAACGGGTCAACCTCTTCGAGGTCAGTCCCGAAGGCGTCACGCCACTTACCTACAACCCGGCGTTTTACACCTACGGCGCGCTGCAGAAGGCGCCGCCGGCGCCGGCGAGCCTCGGCTACGCGGGCTTTCGCGTGCACTACCCGCTACAGACCCCGGCGTACAAGGACGAGCTGCTGTCCTTTCTGGGTGCCTCCTATTTTCGTGTGCTGGGTCGCAACGAGCACTATGGCGCCTCCGCCCGCGGGCTCGCGATCGACACCGGCGAGCAGTCGGGCGAGGAGTTTCCGACGTTCACCGACTTCTGGCTGGTGCGCCCGCGACCCGGCGATCGCAGGCTCACCATCTACGCGCTGCTCGACAGCAGGAGCGTGGTAGGGGCGTATCAATTTGCAGTCCAGCCCGGTGCTATCACGCTCATCGAGGTGCACTGCACGCTGTATCTGCGTCATCCGATCGCAAAGCTGGGAATCGCGCCCCTCACCTCGATGTTTCTCTACGGCGTGGACGCCTCGGGCCGGCGCTTCGATGACTACCGCCCCGAGGTGCACGACAGCGATGGCCTGCTGGCGCAGACCGGCCAGGGACAGTGGCTGTGGCGCCCGCTCATCAATCCGCGTGAGCTGCGTGTGAATCGCTTCATGGACGAGAACCCGCGCGGCTTCGGCCTCATCCAACGCCAACGCGATCCGCGGCAATTCGGCGATCTCGAGTCGCAGTACGAGCTGCGTCCGAGCTACTGGGTGCAACCGCTTGGGGCGTGGGGCAAGGGTGGCGTCGAGTTGGTGGAGATCCCGAGCGATGAGGAGATCCACGACAACGTGGTCGCCTACTGGGTGCCGGCCGAGACCCCCGCGGTCGGCAAACCGCTCTCCTTCAACTATCTGTTGTCGGCGTATCTGCACAGCGCTGAGTGGCCGCCCGGCGGCCGCGTGGTTGCGACGCGCAGTGGCACTCCCGCCACGGGTGAGAATCATGTGCGTGTGCCGCCCGGTGCGCGGCGTATCGTTGTGGAGTTCGCCGGCGGCGACCTCGACGGCCTGGCGGCGGTGCAGCCGGTGAGCGCGGCAGTCGTCGCGGACAACGGCCGCGTGGAGTCCGTGAGCGTGCAGCGGACCGATACCGGTACTTGGCGCGCCTCCATACTGGTCACGCCGCGTACCAAGAAGCCGGTTGACCTGCACTGCTTCCTGACCCTGTACGGCGAAGTGTTGACCGAAACTTGGGTGTATCAATGGGCGCCATGAACAGCCGCCCGCACCGGCACCTGCGCCGCACGCTCTTCTTCGGACTGACCTTCCTCACGGCGGGCGCCGCGACCGCGCTGATGCTCGATGCCCTGCAGGCCAGCGGCCTGAGCGCCGTGGAGCGCTTGGGGCTCGCTCTCTTCTTCTGCCTGTTTACCTGGATTGCCGGCGCGTTGTGGACGGCGATCGCAGGGTTCGGCGTGCGACTGGCAGGGCGCGATGCCGGCGCGATTGACCTTGCGGCGCTGCACGGACTGCCGCTGCGAACGCGCACCGCGATCGTGATGCCCGTATACAACGAGGATACGCGCCGCGTCGAGGCCGGACTTCGGTCGATCTGGGGCTCGCTCAGCAGCGAGCCCGAGGAGGCGGCGTTTGACCTCTTCATACTCTCGGACACAACTGACGCGGCCATTGCTGCCGAGGAAGAGCACATGTGGGAGCGGCTGGTGGCGCGTTTTGGCGCCTCCGGGCGACTCTTCTACCGGCGGCGCACCGAGCGCAAGGGGCACAAGGCCGGCAACATCGCCGAATTCGTCGAGCATCGCGCGAGCGGCTATGAGTGCATGATCGTGCTGGACGCCGACAGCATCATGAGCGGCGCAGCGCTGGTCACGCTCGCGCGCGCCATGGAAGCCCACCCGCGCATCGGCATCCTGCAGAGCCTGCCGCTCGCCGTCGGACGCGAGACGCTCTTCGGGCGGCTCATTCAGTTCAGTTCCCGGTTGCAGAGCCCCATGCTCGGCAGCGGCCTCGCCTTCTGGCAACTCGGTGAGAGCAACTATTGGGG
>DATHLO010000189.1:0-6430 GCA_035488075.1 Steroidobacteraceae bacterium
CCGTGGCCGCCGCGGCCGGGGCGGATGCACCCGTGGCCGGCTATCAGCCGCTGGCCTACCTCGTGGGCCACTGCTGGCGCGGAAGCTTTCCGGGCGGCGCCGTCAGCGATGAGCACTGTTTCAGCTGGGTCTACGGCGGCAAGTTCGTGCGCGATCAGCACACCGTCCACCACGCCGACGGCAAGCCCGATGATCTGGGCGAATCGATCTACGTGTGGGATACGGCGACCCAGCAGCTTCAGTACCTTTACATCGAGAGCGCCGGCGGCTTCAGCCGCGGCACCGTCACGAGCGAGGCCGATGCGCTCGTCTTTCCGGCGACGCCCTACGTTGAGAAGGGCGTGACACAGACCTATCGCAGCCGCTGGCGGCGCGTGGGCGCGGACGCTTACGACGTCCTGACCGAGTTTCTGGTCAAGGGCAGCTGGACGCCGGGCTTCAGCGTGCACATGCAGCAGGTGAAGGCTGCCGCCGCGGGCTGAGGCTCGCCTAGGGGACCCGGACAGCGGGTGCCCGCACGCTGCGCCGCACGGAGTCGGACGGCGAGCGCCATACGGGTCGGCGCACCAGCGTACTCTTGCCGAAGAGCGACTCGATCAGATCCACGGCGAGCACCGCGGTGCGGTTGTGCACATCAAACGCGGGATTCAGTTCCACCACATCCAGGGAAGCCAGACGGCGCGTGTCGGCAATCATTTCCATGCACAGCTGCGCCTCGCGGTAAGTGGGTCCGCCGGGCACCTGCGTGCCGACCCCGGGCGCGATGTCCGGATCGAGAAAGTCGACATCGAAGCTCACGTGCAGGTGCGTATCGGCATCGAGTCCGGCCAGTGCCTGGGTCATCGTCTGGCGCATCCCCATCTCATCCACGTAACGCATATCAAAAACGTCGAGCCCCTGCTCGTGCACGAAGCGCTTCTCGCCCTCATCGACGCTGCGGATGCCGATCTGGCGCACCCAGGAGGGTTGCAGTGCGGGCTTCACGCCGGCCATCCCGGTAAGTTCCGGCGGCCCGAAGCCGCACAGGCACGCCACGGGCATGCCGTGCACGTTGCCGCTCGGGGAGAGCGCGCTCGTGTTGAAATCCGCGTGCGCATCCAGCCACAGGACGCGCAGCTTCTTGCCCTGCTGGCGGCAATGGCGCGCCACCGCACTGATCGAACCGATGCTCAGGCAGTGGTCCCCGCCGAGCAGGATCGGCAGTCTTCCCGCGCCCAGCTGCGCATAGACACCCTCGTGCACGAGCTCATTCCAGCGCACGACCTCGGGGAGGTGCCGGTAGCCCTCGCGCGGCGCGGTCCACGGATTGCCAGGTCCGTTGAGATTGCCCAGATCCTGCACCTCCAGCTCGCGCGCGCGCAGGGCCGCGGCGAGGCCTGCGACACGCAGCGCCTCCGGTCCCATCGAGGCACCGCGATCGGCGGCACCAACGTCGGTGGGCGCGCCGATGAGCGCAGCGGTGCGCCGCGGGCTCACGCTGAGACTCCGGCACGCGCGAGCGCGGTCAGCGGCTGCGGCGCCAGTAGCGCGAACAGATCCTTCGGATCATCCAGATCCGGTACCAGATCGATCTGCCGCTGCGTGCCGCGCTCCTCGTGATGGATGCGCAGCAGGTAACGCAGCGCGGAGAAATCCTCCAGGGCGAAGCCCACCGAATCAAAAATCGTCACCCCACCCGGGCTCGTGCGTCCGGGGGTCTGCCCCTGCAGCACGCGCGCCAGTTCGATCACCGGAAAATCAGCCGGCATCTGCTGGATCTCGCCCTCGATGCGCGACTGAGGCTCGAATTCAACCACCACGCGCGCGTCCGCGCGCTCGAGGATCTCGCGATGCAACTCGGTCTTGCCGGGGCAGTCACCGCCGACGGCGTTCACGTGCACGCCGGCACGGATCATCGAGGGGGTGAGAATCGTGGCGTTGCACTTATCCGCGGTCACGGTCGTGATGATGTCAGCGCCGGCGACCGCTGCGGCCGTGGAGGCGCAGCGCACGACCTTAAGGCCCGCCAGACGCAGCGTCGCGAGATTGCGCTCGAGCTTCTCCGTGGCACGCGGGTCGACATCGAACAGGCGCACTTCGCGGATGCCGAGCAGGTGATGGAAGGCGATGATCTGGAACTCGCTCTGCGCCCCGTTGCCGATGAGCGCGAGCACGCGGCTCTCGGGGCGCGCCAGGTACTGTGCCGCGAGCGCGGAGGTGGCCGCGGTGCGCAGCGCCGTCGTCACGGTGAGTTCCGACAGCAGCAGCGGATAACCGGTCTGCACGTCCGCCAGCACCCCGAACGCGGTCACGGTCAGAAGACCGACGGCGGTGTTCTTCGGGTGTCCGTTGACGTACTTGAAGGCGTACAGACGCCCGTCGGAGGCGGGCATGAGCTCAATAACGCCCACCGGCGAGTGGCTCGCGTGCCGCGCCGACTTATCGAAGGCCTCCCAGCGCCGGAAGTCCGCTTCGATCTCCTGCGCCAGTTCGCCGATGAAGCGCGCCGCGCCCCGTCGTGCGATGAGCTCCGCCACGCGCTCGATACCGATGAAATCCACCATGACTGCCTCTCCGGAGGCGTCGCAGGACAAAAGGCCCCGCTGACGTATACGCATGGTCCCTGTCAGCTGAACCAAAATAAAGCCAGAAGGATGATCAAATGTTGCCATTGTCTGATCATAATGACATGCTTATCTGGCGATATGTCATGGTGCTTCGCACCAACTTGGAGCACTCGGATGGATGACACCGACCGGCAGCTCATCGGGTTACTGCGCAGCGACGCGCGCGCCTCGGTCGCCTCCCTCGCGAAAGCCCTCGGTGTCGCCCGCGGCACGGTGCAGAACCGCATGGCACGCCTGGCCGCGAACGGCACCATCGTGGGGTATACGGTGCGTCTGAAGCCGGACGTCGAGGATCAGCGCATGCGCGCCTTCATGAGCGTCGCGGTCGAGGGCAATCAGGTCGATGCGGTGATCAAGGCGTTGCGTGGTGAGCCGGCGGTCGCTGCGCTCTACAGCACGAACGGGCGCTGGGACATCGTGGCGGAATTGCGTGCCGACACGCTCGAGGGCTTCGATCGGGTGCTCGCGCGCATCCGTCTCATCGAGGGCATCTCGCAGACCGAGACGAGTCTGTTGCTCTCGACCTTCAAGTTCTGAAGCGCGCGCGCCCTCACTCGTCCAGGACGCGTGTCTCGGTCCAGTCGAGGATCAGAAAGCGATGCTCGAAGCGCCACTGGCCCTCATCGCGCCGCCAGCGATCCTGGTAACGAATCGCCCACGTCAGCAGCGTCCGGCCGCCCTCCACCGCGCTTAAGTGATCGGCCACGCCGTAGGTCTCCCCGCGGGCGCGATCCCCCTCGATGCTCACAATCTGGTTGTGTACGCGGTGCTGCGTGGCGACATACAGCTGCGCCATGATGTCCAGCGCCGCCACGATCTCGCGCTGACCGCGCAGGATGATCCCCGGAGCCTCAATCACGCAGTCCTCCGTCGTGATCGCCGCCCAGGTCACCTTGTCGCGCCGGTCCGCGCCCTGCGCATACAGCTCGGCCGTGCGCCGTAACGCCGCCTCATCGAGCAGCCGCATCAATTGCTGATCGCTCATCAGTGCACCCCATTTCCTCAGGCCGCCGCCGGCGGCAAGAAAATTCCCCGTGCCGCTACGCACGCACCCAGTGCACCTCACCGCCGTGCGCCAGGCGCGTCAGGCCACCGCGCGCGTGCAGGTAACGAATGTGCGCGAGTGTCTCCCCATAGGCGAGCAGGCTGTTCCAGCCTTCGAGCTTGCGTGCGCCGAACAGTGCGCCGACCACTTCCGCGGTGTCACGGGGCTCGGCGACAAAGTCGCTGAGGCGCGCCAGACGCTGTTCATGGCCCGCTCGCAGCTGCGCGGCCCGCTGCGCGGCACCGCGGAACGGCTGCCCGTGCGCCGGCAGAACGATCGTGTCGGCGGGCAGCGCGGCCAGCCGTTCGAGCGAGACGAGAAAATCATGCAAGGGATCGCTGGAACCTGCGCCCGGGTACAGGCTGATGTTGCTCGAGATGCTCGGCAGCAGCTGATCGCCGCTGATGAACAGACTCCCCTCGCGCCAGTGCAGACACACATGTCCTTCCGCGTGCCCGAAGTGCAAGGACGCCTGCCAGGCATCCCGCAGCTCCCCGATGCGTTCTCCCTCGCGGATCGGGGGCGCATCTTTTGGCATGCCGCTCACGAGCCTCTCGAACACACCCGCGGCCCGTGCCCGCGTCAGCAGGGCCGCAAAGTCCACGCCCCAGGCCTCGCGGTACTCCGCCAGGCGCTCCTCCGGCGGCCCGGCCGCGGTGAGCGTGGCGCGCTGCGCCGCCGCGCGCGCCGGCTCGCTCATGCGCACCACGACCCCGAAGCGGCGCGCCAGGTGCCCCGCCATCCCAAAGTGATCCGGATGATGGTGCGTGACCAGGATGGCCTCGAGCTCCTGCTCGAGCCGCTCACTCACCGTGAGGGCTTCCCAGGCGGCGTGCGTATCCGGCTGATTCATGCCGGTGTCGATCAACACGCGCCGGGCGCGCCCGGGCGCGAGCCACACGTTGATGTGCTGCAGGGCGCCGGGGACCGGCAGCCGGATCCAGCGCAAATCGCCCGCCGTGTCGACCGCCGTGCCGAGCGCCGGCGGCTCCCACGGGAGGAGTTCCAGGCTCACCGCCCGCCGCCTGTGCGCCGCACCGCTCGCGGCGCGACCGAGATCAGCTCCCCCAGGGTGAGCGCCGCGGCATCCAGACGGCGGCGCAGCGGATAGCGCCGCGCAACGCGCCAGGCGTGCAGGATGCCCGCGTAGCTGCCACCCACGATCTCCGCCAGTACCTCGGTGGGCACGTCACGGCGCACGTTGCCTTCACGTCGGCCCGCATCCAGCACGCGCGTGAAGGCGCGGTGCGTACGCGCCGTGCGCACGTCCGAGTCGGGCGCCGCGCCGAAGGTCGTCTCCGAGGCCCCGATCAGCACGCGCGACAGCTCGGGAGTCTCCTCGACCTTGGCCGCCGTCCAGCTGAACAGGGCGGCGATGCGTTCGGCGGCGCTGGCGGGCTGATCAAACTGCGTATCCATGATGTGCAGGAAGCGGGCTTCCATCTCGCGCACGAGCGCCGCCAGCAGCAGGTGCTTGGAGGGAAAGTAATTGAAGGCCGTGGCGCGCGACACCGCTGCCAGACGCGCAATGTCGTCCATGGTGGTGGCCGCCACCCCCTGACGCGCAAAGAGCTCGCGCGCCGCGCCCAAAAGTCCCGCGCGCACGCGTGCCTTGCCGTCGGCGCGGCGCGAGGCGCCACGCGGCGCGGCCAGCACGAGCGCGGTGGGCACGGAACTCACCGGCTAGCCCCGCGGTTCCCTGGGCAGGCCGAGGGCGCGCTCGGCGATGATGTTGCGCTGGATCTGATTGGTGCCACCGTAGATGGTGTCGGCGCGCGAGGCGAGAAACACGTTCGTGAGCAGGTCCCACTCGTAGGGTGCGGCGGCGGCGACCTCGCCCCTGGGTCCCTGCACGTCCAGCGCGAGCTCGCCGAGCTTCTTGCGCCAGCTCGCCCAGAAGATCTTGTAGGTGTAGGCCTCATTCGAGAGCCGGCCGGCTTCGGCGCTGGCGAGCATGCGCAGTGCGCTGTAGCGCATGAGCGTGAGTCCCACGTGCGCGTGCGCGAGGCGCTGCCGGATGAGCGGATCGCGCAGGAGGCCGTTGGCGCGCGCCGCGGCGATGATGGCGCTGAGCTCATTGCGAAAGCTCATCTGCTGGCCGAGCGTCGAGACGCCGCGCTCGAAAGCGAGCGTGCCCATCGCCACGCGCCACCCATCACCCACGGTGCCGACCACGTTGTCCGCCGCCGTGTGCGCGTCGGCAAAGAAGGTCTCGTTGAACTCCGCTTCCCCGGTCATCTGGCGGATCGGGCGTACCGTGACGCCCTTCTGGCGCATCGGCACCAGCAGATACGACAACCCCCGATGACCGCGCGAGCCCTCCTCCGTGCGGCACACGACGAAGGCCCAGTCGGCAAACTGCGCGAGCGAGGTCCAGATCTTCTGACCATTCACGACCCATTGCTGGCCGGCGGCCGTGTCGGTGAGCACCGCACGCGTGCGCACGTTGGCGAGATCCGAGCCCGCGTTCGGCTCGCTGTAGCCCTGGCACCAGAACTCCTCCCCGCGTGCAATCGGCGGCAGGAAACGCGCCTTCTGCGCCGCCGTGCCGAAGGTGAGGATCGTCGGGCCAGCGAGCTCGACCCCCATGTGGCCGATGCGCCCCGGCGCACCGCTGCGCGCGTACTCCTCGGCAAAGATCACCTGCTCGGCAAGCGTTGCGTTGCGTCCGCCGAACTCCTCCGGCCAGCCGATGCAGCTGAAGCGCGCCGCGCCCAGCGTCCGCTCCCACTGCATGCGCCGCTCGAGCATGCCGCTCAGGCTGGTCACGCCGCGCAGA
>DATHLO010000190.1:0-6725 GCA_035488075.1 Steroidobacteraceae bacterium
CGAATGGCTTGCGGCCGCCAAAACCGCGGCCGGGCGATGCCGCCCCCGCATCTACTGCGGCGAGCCCCCGTGGCTGAGCTTCAGCAGCGCATCCACTTCAGCCTCAGCGGCTAGCCAGTCTTCAGCTTCCTGTCCGGGCGCAAAGCCGCGCCGCTCGGCGCGCAGGTATGCATGTTCGGCGATCATGGCGCGGCGCGCCTCCGCGCTCAGTGTCACACGCACCGGCACCGCCGCAGGCTTGCGCGGGTCGGGTATGGGGCGTGCGCTGCGGGCCGCCACTACGGGTTTCGCCGGTCGCGGAGCATCGGGGGGTGAACGACGGCTGGCCATGGACTCCTCCTGGGTAAAGCGCTGAGACGGACTTTGCGCGCCCGGCGCTCTGCCACGCAAGCGCCGCACCGCTGTCCGTGCGGTGTCCGCCGGTGTCCGCGTCCGCTGGCCGGACAGCAGCGCCCACGCGCCGCTGCGCGCCCCGGGGGGAGGATTCTTCAGCGCACTCAGGCGCTTGAGCGCAAGCAATGTGAGCGCATGGTCAGTGGCACGCGACGTGCAGTACCTGGTGCGCATGAAACTTGCTCAGCTGAGAAAACTTCCCGACGCGACCGCCGATGCCGAGCGCATGCGCGGCACCGAAGCGCAGGATGCGCCGCGCACGGATGCGCAGCCGCACTGGCGGCGCCACCGCCTGCGCTATGGGCTCGCCGGCGGCGCACTCCTGGTGGCGCTGCTGGCGTGGCTGCTGCACGGCTGGTTCGGCACCGCGCAGGTCATGTCGCGCGAGCGGCTGCGGATCGCCACCGTGAACCGCGGTCATTTCGTGCGCGACGTCGCCGCCGAGGGCACCGTGGTCGCGGCCGTGAACCCCACGCTCTTTGCCATCGCTCCGGGGACCTTGAGTTACCTGGTACGCGCCGGTGACCCGGTGAAGAAGGGCCAGCCGCTCGCCACCCTCGACAGTCCGGAACTCAACAACGAGTACCAGCGCGAGCGCGCGACGCTCGAGAGCCTGGATGCCGCCCTGGCACGCCAGCAGATCGAGATCCGGCGCCAGATCATGACCAGTCAGCAGCAGGCGGACCTGGCGCAGGTGACCATCAACGCCGCGCAGCGCGAGCTCAAGCGCTCACAATGGGCCTGGGACCAGCGCGCCATCAGCGAGCGCGACTATCAGCGCTCCATCGATGACGTCGCCACCGCAAAACTGAACTTCGAGCACGCCCGCGATACGGCACAGCTGGAGCGCGACAGCCTCGCGCTCGACCTGCGCACCAAGCGCCTCGAGCGCGACCGCCAGGGGCTCGTGGTCGCCTCACTCAAGGCGCGGGTCGATGAACTCACCGTGCGCTCGCCCGTCGATGGCACGGTTGCCAACCTCGCCGTGGCGGAAAAGACCCACGTCGCCGCCGACGCCGCACTGATCACGGTGGTCGACCTGTCCGCCTTTGAGATCGAGTTTCAGGTGGCCGAGTCCTACGCCGGGGAGATCAAACCCGGCATGAGCGCGGAGATCACTCTGGAGGGGCGCACCGTGCCGGGCCTCGTCACCGCGATCTCCCCGGAGGTGCGCCAGAGTCAGGTCATCGGACGCGTGAAATTCAAGGGCGAACAGCCACCGCGCCTGCGGCAAAACGAGCGCGCGGCGGTGCGCATCGTGCTCGATGAGCGCGACGGGGTGCTCAAGTTCGAGCGCGGCTCCTTCATCGATGAGGCGACACGCGCGCTCTACGTGGTGCACGGCGACCACGCGCAGCGCGTGCCGGTCGAACTCGGTGCGGCCTCGGTCGCCGAGATCGAGGTGCTGCACGGTCTTAACAGCGCCGATGCCGTGGTCATCTCCGACATGCGTGATTTAAACCAGGCGCCAGGATTTGCGATCTCAAACTAGATAGCGGGGCGCCGCCCACGGGGCCGCGCCCTCAAGAAGAGGACCCAAGCGATGCTTAAGATGCAGGACGTCAGCAAGATCTACCGCACCGATCTTATCGAGACCTACGCGCTGCGCGGCTTCTCCATGCAGGTCAGCGCCGGGGAGTTCGTCGCGGTCACCGGGCCCTCCGGTTCGGGCAAGACCACCTTCCTCAACGTCGCCGGACTACTGGAGAACTTCGAGTCCGGGAGCTATCAGCTCGATGGCAAGGACGTGCGCGAGCTCTCCGATGATGCGCGCTCGCACCTGCGCAACCAGCGCATCGGCTTCATCTTCCAGAGCTTCAATCTCATCCCCGACCTCAACATCTTCGACAACGTCGACGTGCCACTGCGCTATCGGCGTCTGAACGCCAAGGACCGGCGCGAGCGCATCGGCAGCGCGCTCGATCTCGTCGGCCTCTCCTCGCGCATGAAGCACATGCCTTCGCAGCTCTCGGGCGGCCAGCAGCAGCGCGTCGCGATCGCGCGCGCCATCGCGGGCGATCCGGCCTTCCTGCTCGCCGATGAACCGACGGGCAATCTCGACTCCCTTATGGCGCGCCAGGTGATGGATCTGCTCGAGCAGATCAACGAGCTCGGCACGACGATCCTGCTCGTCACGCACGACCCGGAGCTCGCGCGCCGCGCTCAGCGCAACGTGCACCTGGTCGACGGGCAGATTTCCGATTTTCGCGCCTACGAACCGCGTGCCGTGGGTGCCGAGGCCGGCGGCGCGGCCCTCGCCTAGGCGCGACGCCCCAGGTCTTCAAGGAGTTCCCGCATGTTCGCCTACTACGCGCGCTTGTCGCTCGCCAGCTTCCGGCGCAACCCCGGACTCACGACGCTCATGGTGCTGGCGATCGCGCTCGGCATCGCCGTGTGCATCATGACCCTCACGGTCTACCACGCCATGTCCGGCAATCCGATCTGGTGGAAGAACGATCGGCTCTATGCCGTTACCATGGACAACTGGGACCCGAAGCAGACGTATAACCACGACGGCTCGCTCGGGCCGCCTCCGCAGCTGACCTACAAGGACGCGATGCACCTGTTCAGCTCCGATATCCCGGAGCGTAAGGTCGTCATGTACACCGTCGACGCTGTCATCAGCGGTACCGGGCTGCCCGCACCGACACGGGTGGAAACGCGCCTGACGAGCGCGGACTTTTTTGCCATGTTTGACGTGCCGTTCCTGTACGGCTCGGGCTGGAGCGGCAGCGCCGACACGCCCCCGCAACCGGTGATCGTGCTGTCGCGCCAGGAGAACGAGAAGCTCTTCGGGGGCATCAACAGCGTCGGGCGCACGCTGCGCTGGAAGGATCACGAGTTCCGTGTGGTCGGCGTGCTCGATGAGTGGATGCCGCGGCCGCGCTTCTACGACGTCAACGGCGGCAGCTTCCAGATGCCCGAGGACGCCTATATCCCCTTCGCCTGGGGCAAGGACCTGGAACTGTTAAGCAGCGGCAACACCGACTGCTGGCGGCCGGAGAAGATCGACTCGGTGGCGGAATTTCTCAACTCCGACTGCATCTGGCTGCAGATGTGGGTCGAGATCCCCGAGGCACGCAGCCGCGAGCGCTTCCAGGCCTTCATGGACGGCTACTGGGCCGAGCAGCGCAAGGCGGGTCGCTTCGAGCGCCCACGCGACAACCGCCTGACGAACGTCGGTCACTGGCTGCGGGACCGCAAGGTGGTCGATACCGACAACCGCGTGCTCGTCGGACTCGCCTTTGCCTTTCTCGCCGTGTGCCTCATCAACACGGTGGGCCTGCTGCTCGCCAAGTTCCTCAATGCCGCCGCGGTGACCGGCGTGCGCCGCGCGCTCGGTGCGAGCCGCCGGCAGATCTTCGTGCAGCATCTGGTCGAGGTCGGCACGCTCTCGGTGATCGGGGCGCTGCTCGGACTGGGACTGGCGAGCCTGGGGCTGGCCGCGGTGCACCACATGTACTCGGCCGCGCATCTGGGTCATCGCGGCGGCTACCAGGAGCTGACCCACATCGATGCGGTCGGCGTCATGTGGGCGGTGATTCTTGCCATCGCCGCAACACTGGCGGCGGGCCTGTATCCGGCCTGGCGGGTCGGCCGACTGCCACCGGCCCAGTATCTGAAGAGCCAATGAGTGCCAAGCGGGGAATTCACATGAACCTCAGTGTCCGTCCCATCCTTTCCGCGCTGCTGCGCAATCGCACCGGCGCGGTGCTGGTCGCGATGCAGATCGCGATCGCGCTCGCCGTGCTGGTGAATGCGCTGTACATCGTTATGCAGCGCATCGAGAAGATGCGCCAGCCCACCGGTATCGACGTGGACAACATCCTCGTGGTCTCCAGCGCCGGCTTCACCGAGCGCTATCAGCCGGTGCCCTCAATCGAGCAGGACCTGCGCTACCTGCGCAGCCTGCCGGGGGTGACGGCGGCGACCGCCACCAATTCCATTCCCTTAAGCGGCGGCGGCAGCGCGCAGACACTCGTGACGCAGCCGAACGCGCACAGCAACGACTCCATGAACTACTTCGAGGTCGATGAGCACGGCCTCGATGCGCTCGGACTGCATCTTGTGGCCGGCCGCAACTTTCGCCACGATGAGATCCAGCCGCCGCTCACCAAGGCCGAGGCGTCGCGCTTCGTGCCGCAGATCATCATCACCCGTGCTCTGGCGCAGGACCTGTTCCCCAAGCAGGACCCGCTCGGCAAGCAGGTCTACGACTCGATCGGTCAGGCCGCCACCGTCATCGGCGTCGTCGACCCGATGCTCGGCTCCTGGCCGGGTATGATTGCGCACCCGGACTGGGTGTTCCTCATGCCGCGCGCGCCCTTCACCGAAGGCGGCAACTCACTCATCTATCTGGTTCACACCCAGCCGGGTCAGCGTGAGGCGATGCTGCGCCTCATCGAGACGCATCTGTCGAGCTCCAATCCCGAGCGCGTGGTGCACTTCGTGCGCCCCCTCAGGTACTTCCGCGATCTGGTTTACCTCGGCGACCGTACCATGGGGATCTACTTGTTCACCGTCACGCTGCTGCTGATCGCGGTGACCTGCCTGGGGGTGTTCGCACTCGCCACCTTCAATGTCAGCACGCGCACCAAGCAGATCGGCACGCGCCGCGCCGTGGGCGCGCGGCGCGCGGATATCGTGCGTTACTTCCTCATCGAGAATGGCCTGATCACGAGCACCGGGATCCTCGTCGGCTGCGCGCTGGCGCTCGGGGTGGGTTACTGGCTATCGATGCAGTACGAGCTGCCGCGACTCAATCTGTACTACCTGGTGGGCGGGGTGCTGCTGTTGTGGGCCATCGGACAGCTGGCGGCCTGGCAGCCCGCGCGGCGCGCCTCGGCCGTGTCCCCGTCGGTGGCGACGCGCACCGTGTGATGCGCATGCGCGCGCCGCCGGCCGCGTCCTCACCGATGCCGGTGTTAGCATCGCGCCCATGAATGCCCCAGCGGACAGCGCGCGCGTCAGCCTCGCCGGCCACACCGTGCTCGTCATCGACGACAGCGCTGCCGTGCGCACCGCGTTCGAGGTGCTGCTCGCCCTGCACGGCGCGCGCGTGGTGGGCGCCGCGGACCCCACCGCCGCCCTCGAGTTGCTGCAGCGCGAAGAGGTGCACCTGGTGATCCAGGACATGAACTTCCGCCGCGAGGCCACGAGCGGCGCAGAAGGCGTGCGGCTGTTCCGCGAGATCCGCGCCCGCGCCCCCGGGCTGCCGATCATCCTGCTCACCGCCTGGACGCACCTGGAGACCGCGGTCGAGCTGGTGCGCTCGGGCGCCTCGGACTACATCGCCAAGCCCTGGGAGGATGCGCGCCTCATCACCACGGTGCGCAATCTGCTCGACCTTCGCAACGCCCGCGCCGAGGCCGAGGCGCTGCGCGGCCGCCAGCGCGCCGCCCGCTCAGCGCTCGCCGAGCGCTTCGATCTGAAGGGCATCGTCTACGAGAGCGAGGCCATGCATACCCTGGTGGCCATGGCAACGCAGGTGGCGCACGCGGAAGTGCCGGTGCTGATCACCGGGCCTAACGGCGCCGGCAAGGAAGTGCTCGCCGACATCGTCCAGGCAAATTCAGCGCAGGCCGACGGGCCCTACTTCAAGGTCAACTTAGGCGCCCTGCCGCACGAGCTGATGGAGGCGGAGCTGTTCGGTACCGAGGCGGGCGCCTTCACCGGAGCGCGCCAGCGCGTGGGCCGCTTTGAGGCGGCCGACAACGGCACCTTGTTCCTCGATGAGCTCGGCACCTTGAGCGGCAGCGGCCAGGCGAAGCTGCTGCGCGTACTGCAGACCGGGCAGTTCGAGCGGCTGGGCTCCAACAATGCGCGCCGCACGCGCGTACGGGTCATCGCCGCGACCAACACCCCGCTGCGCGCCGCGATGCGCGCCGGTACCTTCCGCGAGGACCTCTTCTACCGCCTGAACGTGATCGAGCTGGCGGTGCCGGCACTCGCCGCGCGACGCGAGGACATCCTGCCCCTCGCGCGCCACTTTCTTGCGCCCGGCTTTCGGCTGAGCAAGGAGGCCGAGCAGGCGCTGGTGCGCTATTCCTGGCCGGGCAACGTGCGCGAACTACAGAATGCGATCCGCCGCGCGAGCCTGCTCGCGGGCGGCCCCGAGATCGGGACCGCGGCCTTGAATCTGCCCGCCGCGCACGCCGCCGCTGCAGCAGAGCCGGAACTTGACCGCGCGACCGTGGAACAGGCCCTGGAGCGCGCCGGCGGCGTCATCGCGCACGCGGCACGTGACCTCGGCCTCTCCCGTCAGGCACTCTACCGGCGCATGGAGAGACTTGGCCTGAAGAGCGAACCCCCGCGCTCCGCGGCGCCCTAGA
>DATHLO010000191.1:0-13936 GCA_035488075.1 Steroidobacteraceae bacterium
CCTGCAGCCGTTTCCGGGGACGTTTGCCGTCGGGGTCGATCCGAACGAACCGGACGCCAAGGCCGGTCCACCGATTCATGATGCCAAGGGGCGTACCAGCACGCTGCGGCCCTGGAAGAACGGCTCGAACATGGATCTCAATGAGCTGCAAGCGGGCTCGACGCTGTATCTACCGGTGTTTTTGAAAGGCGGTCTCATCTGGACGGGCGACTCGCACTGCCGGCAAGGAAATGGCGAAGTGAATCTCACGGCGCTCGAGTGCGCCTACCAGGAGATCGAGATCCAGCCCATCGTGCGCAAGGATCTGAAGACGGAATGGCCGTGGGCGGAAACGAAGACCGATTGGATCTTCATGGGTTACGACGAGGATCTGAATCAGGCCATGAAGATCGCCGTGCAGCAGACCGTCGCTTGGCTCGCCAGTCAGAAGATCGTGCCGATGAGTCGCGAGGAAGCGTACGCGCTCACCTCAATCGTGGGGGACTGTCGCGTGACTCAGGTCGTGGATATCCGCAAGGGCGTGCATTGCATGATTCCCAAGCGGGTTTTTGTCGGGTACCGGCAAGTCACGCACACGGGCAGCTAAGCTACTGCGTTGTCAGCGGCGGCTCTGCCGCAAGGCGAGGGTGCGCGGGGCAGCCGCTACCTCTGGCGGGCGCAGGAGCGCGTGGCCTGATGCGTCGGCCACGCGCACCTGAGCCGCGTCAGCTCTTGCAGAACTTCCCGAAAAGATTGCCTCCGTCGAGACACCCGTCACTACCGATGTCGAACACCATCTGCTGACCGTTGGCGTTGAGCAGCAGCTGCTTGCCGTCAATCGTATAGGTGACGCGGACTCTCTGCTCCATCATGGTGAGGGTCACGTTGTTGCCTGAGCTGAACTCGAGCTTCTGCATGACGAGACCGTTGCCCATGCCGCCGCCCTTGGGTAGATAGGTGCCGCTGAGGCTCGAGCGGCCGCAACCGGCCAAGGCGAGGCAGGTCAGCGCCGCCGCAACACATACCATCGGTAATCGTCGTGACGGATTGGTTCGTGCCATATTCTTCTCCTTCGCTGCGATGCGCCCTTGAGCGCTTTATTGTTCTGGGCAGACCGGCACTAGTTTGCGCCTTCGGCATGCGCTTCGTCCAAGGCTTGACCTCCCGGCAGGCCGACCGGGGGATTAGGTGCGTGCGGCGCCGCGTTCCTCATAGAAGGGGCGATAGATAACGGCGCGAGCGTCACGGCGAGCGCACCGCGGATGCGCGTGGCGATCTGCGCGAACGGCATGAGCTGCATGCGGTTGGCGACCGTCACGATCGCTGCTTCGACAGGATGGAACTTGAGGCCATTTCCAACCAGCAAGTCCCGAGCCGATCAGTGTCGCGACGCCGCGATCAGGGTCTGCCACGGCGTCAGTCTGACGCCGATTGCAAACACTAGCGGATAGCTCGCAGGCACGACTCCGCTGCTTCTGCCAGGCACGCAGACGAATTGGGACTTAGGTTTGCGCCCTAGCGAGCCGCTTGTTCGGCGCTCGAGAGCAGCGCCGCTCTACTCGCTCGGGCTGAGCGGCGCGGCGGCCTTCTGGGTGGCCCGCGTTGCGTAAGTACGGCGGGCCTGCTGCTCTTCCAGCACCTCGGCCAGCGTCAGCCCGGTGTCGGCCGCGATCACATCGAGGATGGCGTGGCTCGCATCGGAGGGCAGGCGCAAGCCGTGCACCTTTTCCCATGCCCGAATGCGCACGTTGGGTGGATTGAGGTGCGAGCGCTGTTCGTCGAGATCGAGTCGCCTGCGCTGTGCGCGCTCCTCTTCCTCGAGCGCCAGGCGCGCGCGGTAATCGTTAATGAGATCGGTCGCGTTGCGACGCGGGGCGGAATCTTTCGCAAAGGGCCAAGTTGAATCCACGAATTTCTCCTGTTGGCCTGCGTCCCTTGCTCCGCGGAATGCTGAGCAGCGCCGTGCTTTAAACAGCGCAGCGAGTCTGCGCTTACTGCCTGAACATTGACAGTGAAATCTGTTTTCGAGGGCGCCCGAACAGCGCGCGGCGCGCATCACCGGTGTGACTGCGTTCACAGATGCGCGCGAGCACACTGCGCGCTGTGCAGCCGGGCGTGCCTGCCGTGCGTTACAGCGCCGTCAGAAACGCAATCTCCTGCCACAGGCTGCCGGCGGCCAGGGTGCGTCCGCGAGCATCATGAACACCGAGACAGTTGTCGTGCGTGAAGATGGCGCCTTCGGCCGCTTTGATGAAGTCATACGGTCCGATGCCTTCGCGCAGGCCGTCGGCGCGCATCAGCCGCAGATAAACCGGGCCTTCGCACTCAAATGCACGATGGCGTCGTTGGGCGAGTTGCCAGAAGCCATCGGCGTAGGTTGCCGCGATCGCGTTGTCCGGGCCACGCAGCGCCCCGTCAGCGCAGATGCGGAAGTACGCGCCGCGTATCAGCACCGGCGATTCGCCATGTACGGGACGAAAGGTGAGTCTGATCAATTCCGAGTCAGTGTGGTGAGATGAGCCTCGCCCGGACAATCTGCGCGCCTGCAGATAAGTACCCTCATGAGCAGGTGTACCCCGGTGAAATGGCCACTCGGACAGAAGGCCATGGAACTCCTTAGTCGCACGGGCTCAACCAAGGCAAACCGCTTCCGGACGTGAGGCACGTCCGGAAGCGGTGTCGATCAAAGGCGCGAATCAGTAGCGGCGCGGGCCTCCGCGGCCACCACCACCCGAGCGCTCCTTATCCTGAGCTTCATTGACCTTCAACGCGCGACCGTCGAAGTCCGTGCCATTCAGCGCCTGCATGGCGCGGGATGCGTCGGCATTTGACATCTCCACGAAGCCGAAGCCGCGCGGGCGACCGGTGTCGCGATCGGTGATCAGCGAGACTTTCTCGACTGTCCCGTGCTGGGAGAAAAGGGTGCGCACGGCCTCATCGGTCGCGGTGAAGGGGAGATTTCCGACATATAGTTTGGTCACTGCAGAGTACTCACGAAAAAAAATAGAAAAATCAGCAGGGAGACCCTGCCTCCTGGTTCGTCAAGCTTTGCGAGGTGAGAGATTGGCCGAGGAAAGCACCGGAAGGGCGCATGGGGCCAAGACAGACAAACCGAAAGGTTACGAGCCGGAAAACAGGGTACAGGTTTTGGCGCACCCCTGCCCATGTTTCGCGTTCTGGCCTCGTTTTTGGCGCTTGCGTGCGTTTTCCGGGGCGGATTGACGGGGGGTTCCGCGCTCCCGTTCTGATCTTGCGCTCGGTGGCGCGAAGGCGCAGGGTGAATCGAGCGCTCGATGTCCTGCCACCGCTACCGCGCGAGCAAGGAGCACCGATGAACACCCTTGAGACCACCCTTGCCATCCGCACGCGGCTGCGGGAGCACGTTCTGCCGCGCGGCGGGTTGTGGCGCCAGCTCGGCGAATACACCGGCGGTGGCGTGTGCGGCGGGTGCGGCGAGCGCATCACCTCGGCGCACGCATCATGGGCGGTGGACTTCACGCCCGGTGTTGCGCCGGCCTCCGTCAGATTCCATCGCGCGTGCTTCGAGATCTGGCAGTGCGAATGCCAGAGTGCACTGCCGTCCTAGATTTCCCTAGGCACGCTCTTGCGCGCGCCGCTCAGGATTCGGTCTGATAGGTCGCCGTGACCGTGTACAGCAGGCGCAGCTGACACGGTTGCCTTGAAGCGTGGTCGCGCACGCGCTGTCCGGCGCATTCCAACACCCCGACCGCCTGGTGCTTCGGCGCGGCGATAGCCGACTTAACCGCGCCGCTGAGATCGAATTGCCCGTCACAGTCGGCATAAGGACACGGAAACTCGAAGAACGCCCGAGCCGGCGGGTGCAACACGTGCGCCTGCAGGGTCGGGGTGCTCGAAGTTGAACTCTCGAACTTCAGCTCGAGCCGCAGGAACTGCACTCCGGGGTAGGCGACCCGCAGCGCCTGTGCGGCGGCGCGGTCGCGCCGCAGCCGATCCATACGCTCCTGGCGTGCGGCGGCGCTGAAACGCGCAGTGTTCACGTGCCACTCCCGGGAACCGGACCGCCCGCCCCAGAGGGGTCCGCGGGACCGGCCGTGGGGTTCTCATCGGTGGCGTTCGGGCGCGTCGAGCGACGCTGCTGTTTCTCCTGCTGGCGCGCCTTGCGGGCCAATTCCTTCTGCTTCCTGGCGTGATGGTAGTTCGGCTTGGCCACTAGGGTCTCCTGTGTCGCTGAAACGTAAGCCCGCGAGCAGGCTCGACCAAGGCGGACGGCATGGCAGGCGCGCGAATGGGTCGTGAGCGGTGTTTTCGCTCAGCCGCACTCCCCATATAGAGAGTCGGCAGGCCGCCCAATACCCTAGCGATCATACGCCCCAAGGGTATGCGCCGGCTTCCTTTTGCGTCCCGCAGGCGGTTTTGAGGCTCCCAGGGCCATTGGCACCCCATCCTGGCATCGCGCGAGGGAGATTTCCGACCCTGCGCCGTCCGAGTTGCCTCGGTGACGCTTGGCGTCCGGGGTGCGGCGATTCTACTGTGCCGCAAAGAAGCTCACCTCGCTTGGCGGGTCGCCGATTCCGCACTAGTCTTTGTTGACATGAACCGACCGCTCGTCTTTGGCACCCGATGCGGCTCGACGCGTCCGCTCAGGCAGGAACCGTACGGTGCGGCACGCGGGTGCTTGCGGATGCGACCCTGTGCCTGCTCGTAACGTGTGCGAGCCGCGCAGACTGCCCTTAGCCGCGGCGTGCAGGAGACGTAGGTGGAGTTAACGCGAGTGCCGGGTAACGGGCACGCAGAATCCGGCCAGCCGCAGGCGGCTGCTGCGACGCTCAGTCGACCCCTGCAACCCATCGTCATCCGCTTCGGACGGCTTGGGGATATGGTCATACTGACTGCGCTGCTGCATCTGCTGCACCATCGATTTGGCAGCCCCTGCGTGGTCATGGCAGCCGGTCCCTGGAATGCGGGGCTTTATCGCGGGCAGCCGGACGTGGTGCGCCTGTACTCACTCGCGCGGCACTTCCCGCTGCCGCTGGACCCGACCTGGTGGCGCGCCTTGTGGGCACTGCGCCGCAGTGATCCGAGTCCGATTTACGTATGTGAATATCAGCCCCGACAGCTGCGGCGCATACGTCGGCTGCTCACCCTGAGCGGGGTCGATCCGGGGCGTTGCGTATTCATCACCCAAGATCCGCGCGACGAGGAGGAGCAATGGGTCGAGCGTTTGCTGCGTTTTGGCCAGCGCATACCAGCGGCGCTCAGCGCCGCGGAGTACCCGTTGCCGGTGATGCCATGCAAGCCAGCACCGCGCCTGCGCGTCTTCGATTCGGAGCGGGCGGAACTTGATGCGTGGTTGCAGGCGCAGGGATGGGCGGGGCGCACGCTCGTGCTGATCCAGCCGGGCAACTTTCGTACGATGAGCAAGCGCCGCGATGAGTGGCGGCAGCGCGGGGATGACAAGGCGTGGCCGCTGGCCAATTGGGTCGCCCTGGTGCAAAAGGTCCACGCCGCCATGCCGGAGGCTGTGATCGTGCTTTGCGGCGCGCCGCAGGAAGGCCCAATGCTAGAGGAGATCCAGCGGGCCGCGACCCTGGCGCAGCTGGTGGTGGCGGAGTTGCCACTGCGGCGCCTGCTCGCCCTGTGCGCCTGTGCGCACAGCATGATCTCGATTGATACCGGACCCGCACACGCCGCCGCTGCCATGGGGCTGCCTCTGGTGGTCATGTACGGCGCCGAGGCGCCACGGCGCTGGCTGCCGCGCAGTCCGACAGGCTCGCCCGTGGTCGCGGTCGGCGGGCCGCCGCGCGCGACGCGTGTCGACCAGATTGCCGTCGATGAGGTGTTCAACGCCTGGCAATCGATGCTGACCACCCTGCGCTCGCCGGTCGCACCGGCGCAGCAATGCGCGTTGGCTTAGCCGGCCGCCGCTGCGCGCACGCTAGCGGTACCGATCAGTGCGCAGCAGGTAGTTGCGCACGTAATCCTCGGTCCCGGCTTCGAGTGTCGTGAAGGCTTGACGGTAGCCCGCCTGGCGCAGGCGCGTGACGCGCGCCTGCGTGAAGTACTGATACTTGTCCAGCAGCTGCGCGGGCATGTCGATGAACTCGATGAGCGGCGGCTGTTCGCTCGCGCTAAACAACGCGTGCGCCAGGTCCAGCCAGCTGCGCGCAGCTCCGGAGCCGACGTTGAACAGCCCGCTGACGTGGGGATTGTCCAGCAGCCACAGGATCACATCGACACAATCCCTGACATAGATGAAATCGCGCAGCTGGCCGCCGTCGGCGTAGTCGCTGCGGTGACTGCGGAACAGGCGCAGGGGTTCGCCGCGTCGCACGGCCGCGAAATTGCGGGCGATGACGCTTTGCATGGCGCCCTTGTGGTACTCGTTGGGACCGTAGACGTTGAAGAACTTAAGTCCGGTACACTGCACCGGCAGCCCAGCGCCTTGCTGCGCCAGGCGCGCGATGCGTCGATCGACGAGGTGTTTGCTCCAGCCATACGCATTCAGCGGCCGCAGCCTGGCGAGCGCTTCGGGACCCGGATCATCATCGAAGCCGGCGCTGCCATCCCCGTAGGTGGCCGCCGAGGATGCGTAGATGAAGCGCTTGCCTGAGCGCGTGCACCACTGCAGAAGATCCAGCGTGGCGCGCGCATTCTGGCGGAACACCAGCTCTATGTCGGTCTCGGTTGTTGAGCTGTTGGCGCCCATATGCACGATCGCGGTGACCGCCTGGGCATTGCGCTCCAACCATGCCGACAGCGCTTCGGGTGTGATGACATCGACGATCTCGTGCTTTGCCAGGTTGCGCCAGCGATCATCGGCGCGCAGCCAATCGACCACCACGACCTCATCGCCGCGCTGCGCGAGCTGCGCCACCAGGTTTGAGCCAATGAAGCCGGCACCGCCGGTTACCACGTACATGCTGGGCTACGCCTGCGCCGTGTCGCGCCCCGAAGGTGCCGTGCTGCGCCCGAGCTTTTCGATGATCGCGGCCGCCTCGCGCAGGTCGTGCACGACGTAATCCGGTGCTGGCCCTTGGCCCTCGCTGGCGCGGCCGGTTGCGGACACCAGCATGGTGAGCGCCTGCAGACGCCGTCCGAGTTCGACGTCGCTGCCCTTGTCGCCGATGATCACCGAGCGCGCCGGCACAAAACCCAGCGCGGCGGCCGCATCGAGCACCAGCTGGGTGCCGGGCTTGCGGCAGGCGCAGTTGTCCTCGGGCCGATGCGGGCAGAAGTACAGCCCGTCGATTTTCGCGCCCGCCTCTTCAACCATGTGCAGGAAGCGCTGGTTGATCTCCTGCAGACGCGCGAGCGAGAACAGCCCCCGGCCGACACCGGACTGGTTACTCACCACGATGAGCGGGTGACCGCGCTCGTGCAGCCGTCGCAGGCCTTCGGCTGCTCCGGGCAGGAACTGCAGCCGCGCGGGCTCATCCAGATAGTCACCGTCCACCACGATGGTGCCGTCGCGATCCAGAATGATGGCGCGCGCGCTGGCCGCCACGATCACGCTTTTGCGCTCGCGGTGATGCGGCGGATGGTCTCGGTCGTGCTGTGCGCCGGCACGAGCTCGGCCAGCACGATCTTGCCGCCGCGCTTGAGAACCAGGTCCGCACCCACGACTGTCTCCACCGTGTAGTCGGCACCCTTCACCAGCACGTCCGGTTCCAGCGCCGTGATCAGCCCGAGCGGGGTGTCCTCGTCGAAAATGACGACCGCGTCGACCGCCTTGAGCGAACTCAAGACCATGGCGCGCGCCCCCGCATTCTGCACCGGTCGGCCAGCGCCCTTCAGCCGGCGCACCGACTTGTCCGAGTTCAGGCCGACGACCAGACGATCGGCGGCGCGCTTGGCCTGGTTGAGTAAGGAGACGTGACCGGGATGCAGCATGTCGAAGCAGCCGTTGGTAAAGGCCACGCGCGCCCCGAGCCTGCGCCAGCGCGCGACGAGCAGCTGCGTGCGCTCCAGCGTGAAGCTGCTCTCGGAGGTGCCGGAGTCCTCCGCGCTGCGCAGTCGCGCGAGGATCTCATCCGGACTGGCCGTCGCCGTTCCGTATTTACCGACCACGATGCCGGCGGCGATATTCGCCAGCCGCGCCACGTTGCTGATGTCGGCGCCGCCGGCCAGGCCGACCGCCATCGCGGCGACGGCGGTGTCGCCGGCGCCGGTGACATCGTAAACCTCGCTCGCCACGGTGCGTATGTGCAAGGCGCTGGCGCCGGGCTGCACGATCGACATCCCCTCCTTGCCGCGGGTGGCGACGACAATGCTGCAGATGCTCTGCGCGAGGATCTGCCGCGCGGCGGCTTCCACCTGCTCATCGCTCGAGCAATCGTGCCCGCAGGCGCTCTGCAGTTCATGTTTATTGGGCGTGAGCACGGTCGCCCCTTTGTATTTCAGGAAGGAACGACTCTTCGGATCCACGAGCACGCGCTTGCCGGCCGCGTTTGCAGCGGCGATCGCGCGGGCGGTCACGCTGTCGCTGAGCGCGCCTTTGCCGTAGTCCGAGAGAACGACGATGTCGGCCTCGCTCAGGGCCGCCGTGAACTGCGCCAGCAACGACGCCGCGACCGCCTCCGTAAGCGGTGCTGCGAGCTCCACGTCGGTGCGCAGAATCTGCTGTCGATCGGCCACGTAACGCGTCTTGGTGGTCGTCGGCCGTGAGGGATCGACGATCAGCTGGGTTTGTAGCGGCACTAACGATAAATCGCGACGCAATTCGTCGGCGGCTTCGTCCGCGCCGACGACCCCGATGAGCACGGCATGACTACCGAGGGCGGCGACGTTGCGCGCGACGTTGGCGGCGCCGCCCGGCATGTTCGACGTGCGCTCGAGGGCCATGACCGGCACCGGGGCTTCGGGGGAAGTCCGTTCGACCGAGCCATAGACAAAGCGATCCAGCATCACATCGCCGCACACCAGCACGCGCGCGCGGTGAAACGACGCCAGGATGTCGAGCAGCGCTTCGTCGTTCATCGCCCGGTCCACTGCGTCAGCCCGAGACTGGCTTCCAGCGCTTTGCACAGCAGGTGCGTGACCAGTAGGTGCATCTCCTGGATACGCGCGGTGACTTTCGAAGGCACGATGATGGCTGCATCGCACAGTTCGCGCATCGCACCCCCGTCGCCGCCGATGAGGCCCGTCGTGTGCAGGCCGCGGCCGCGCGCCTCGCGCAGGGCGGCCAGCACGTTCGGGCTGCGTCCGGAAGTGGAAAGCCCCACAGCGACATCCCCGCGACACCCGAGTGCGGCGATCTGGCGACTGAAAATCGCCTCAAACCCCAGATCGTTGGCCGCCGCCGTCACGAGCAGCGAATCCGCCGTGAGCGCGAGAGCCGCGATGGGCGCACGGTCGGTCTCGTAGCGCACCGCCAGTTCCGTCGCGATGTGTTGGGCGTTGCCGGCGCTGCCGCCATTGCCGAATACCAGCAGCTTTCCGCCCTGACGGATCGAGGAATGCCAGACGTGCAGCATCTGCGCAAAGGGCTCGCGCAGGCCCTGCACGAAGGATTCGAACGCGACCCGATGCTCGTTCGCCTCGCGTTGCAGGAACGCATCGAGCTGCGCGCTCTGGGCGGAATCCTTCTCGGCGTTTCTCAACACATCTCCTGCTTCCGGCCCTCTTGCCCGCGCGACGCGCCGCGCTCGGCAGCGGCAACCAAGTTCAACTGATCGCGTCGCGAGACGCAATCGGCCCTTGAGGAGTCGCAGCGCGATGCTCTTGTGAATCAGGTGCTTATGTCAACGGTCCGAACGCCCACGGGCAAAATTCAGCCCGACGGCCGGCGTTTACCCGCCCGACCTACGGGCCGCGGCGGCTACGCCGCCGCGCCTTGAGGCTGTGGACGCTCCGGAGGCCCCGGCAATGCTGCGCAGCGCCGGTGCATGCGGCAAGATTCGAGGGTGAACACCGACCCTGCGGCTGCCGTGCTTGCCGATCCCAACGACTGGCTTGACGCGAGCGTACAGCGGCACCCGCGGCGGCCGTTTCTGCGCACGCCCGGCGGGCGCGAGATCACCTATGCGGCCTTGCTCGAGCAGTCCGCGCAATTCGCCGCTGCCCTCATCGGCTGCGGCGTACAGCCGGGCGACCGTGTCGCCGTGCGCGTCGAGAAATCAGTGGAGGCCATCCTGCTCTACGTCGCCTGCCTGCGACTGGGGGCGGTGTTCGTGCCCTGTAACGTCGCCGGCACGCCGAACGAGTTTGATCACGTGCTGCGTGATGCGCAGCCGCGCATCGCCGTGGTGCCGCCCGCCGAGTACACAACCTTGCAGCCCCTGGCCGCGCGCGCCGGGGTAGCGCAGGTTGAAACGCTCGGCGCAGACGGGGAGGGCTCCCTCGCACAGCACGCAGCGGCCAGGCCGTTCATTGCGAGCCTGGAGCGAAGCGGCGACGCGCAGGCTCTTGCGGCGATCGTCTATACCTCCGGCACGACCGGCCGGCCCAAGGGCGCGATGCTGACGCGCGCCAATCTGGCCTCCAATGCGACGGTACTCTCGCGGCAGTGGCACTTTGGTGCCCATGATGTCGTGCTGCATGCGCTGCCACTCTTTCATGTACACGGACTGTTCGTCGCCATCAACACCACCTTGGCCGCTGGCGCAGGATTGCTGTTGCTGCCGAAATTCGACGCCGCGAGTGTCGTGCGTCACCTGCCGCAGGTCACGGTCTTCATGGGCGTCCCGACGCACTACATCCGGCTTCTGCAGGAACCGGGCCTGAATCGCGAGTCGACCGCGCGCATGCGCCTTTTTGTCTCCGGATCCGCGCCGCTCGCGGCCTCGACTCATGAGGAGTTCTTGCGGCGCACGGGGCACATGATCCTCGAGCGCTACGGCATGACCGAGACCCTCATGAATACCTCGAACCCCTATGACGGACCGCGCGTGCCCGGTTCGGTCGGTACGCCGCTGCCAGGGATTGCGGTGCGCGTCACCCACCGCGAGAGCGGTGCGCTGCAGCCCCGCGGCGCCGTTGGCACCCTCGAGGTCCGCGGTCCCAACATATTTGCCGGCTATTGGCGCGATGCGGACAAGACGCGCGCTGAGTTCACGGCAGACGGCTGGTTCAAGACCGGCGACCTCGGCCGCATCGATGACAACGGTTACGCGTGGATCGTCGGGCGCGCCAAGGACCTCATCATCAGCGGCGGCTACAACGTGTATCCGAAGGAGGTCGAAGCGGAGCTGGACGCGGTGACCGGCGTCGCCGAGAGCGCCGTATTCGGTGTCCCGCACCCCGACTTTGGCGAAGCAGTCACGGCGGTGGTCGTACTCAAGCCGGGCACGGCGCTCACAGAAGCGCAGCTCATCGAGTCGGTGCGCGCGCGCCTCTCGGGCTACAAGGTGCCCAAGCGCGTACTGCTGGTCGCGGAGCTGCCGCGCAATCCGATGGGCAAGGTGCGCAAGGAGGCCTTACGTGCGGCCCATGGGCAACTTTTCCGCGTACCCGACTGAGCGCAGCGCGGGCCGCGGCATGCGTCAGTGCGCGGCGTACATTTTCATCACGTCGCCGCGCATCGCAGCCTGGCTGCTGGTGCGGCTGTAGAACATGTGGCCGCCGGGGTACTCCTTGACCTGCACGCGCTGCGCGCTACCCATCAGCGGCATCTGATCGACGATGAGCACCGATGCCATGAACGGGCAGGACAGATCATCCCAGCCGTGCACGATCAGCACATTGAGCTTCGGATCGATTGCCACCGCCTTGCGCAGCTCCTGGACCGAGCCACGCTCGAGATCGCTTTCGCCCCGATCGGCGTCCTCGCCGTTTGACCACAGCCTGTTCACTTCGTAGCTCAGCGCGTTGTAGCGGCCGCTGTATTTCCAGCCAACGGTGTGGGTGATGAAGTCCACCATGGCAGTCGTGGTGGGCGCGATGATGCTGTCGAGAATCGGATCGTTCGTGCGTTGTGTGGGCGCGAAGGGGAAGGGGTCCCAGCTCGTGACGTTCGAATCGTAGCGGCTGCCGAGTTTGCCCTCGGCACGATAGACCTCGCGCAGATACGCCTGGGTCTCCAGGCGCCCGCCGGAACGGCGCACGAAGGTCGGGTCGAGGCCTGACAGCTCGGTGACGCGGCTCACGATGCGCTCGATGGCCTGGCTGTCCGAGCGGCCACGCAGAAGGTCGGCGACGTAGTCGGTGCGTGTGTAGGTGACGATCTGCCCCATCGCGGCGTCGGTGAGCTTCCCCTGCCGCTCGAGGTTCGCGGCCGCGATGCTCGGCAGCGTCAGCATCCAGGGCAGCGGCGAAAGGTCACCGTTTAGCGAGGCGCCCGGATCCAGGTACGGGGATACGAGCACCACCCCGTTCATCGCCACGCCGAGCTGCGTCTGCAGGAAATACGTGATGCGCGGACCGCGGAAGCCACCGTAACTCTCCCCGACCAGGTACTTGCGCGAGGTGAGGCGCTCGTTCTTCACCAGCCAGTCGAAGATCACCCGCGACAGATACTCGACGTCCGCCTTGGGATTGTAGAAATGCTTCTTGGCCTCGCTCTCGGGCACCTGCGCGTAGCTGAAGCCGGTGCCGACCGGGTCGATGAAGACGAGGTCGGTGAATGCCAGCCAGGTGCCGGGGTTATCCCGCGCGACAGCCGGGTCGGAAGGACTGTCGCCTTCGGCGCCAAACTGCACGCGCTTCGGACCGATGGCGCCCAGATTCAGGTAGACCGAGGCGGCCCCCGGTCCCCCGTTCAGCGCGAAGGTGACGGGGCGGTTGGCACCCGCGACGGTGTAAGCGGTGAACATTATGCTGGCGATGGTCTTGCCCTTCTCGTCCAGCACGGGCAGCGAGCCGACGGTGACCTCGTATTTCAGGACGTGGCCATCGAGGGTCACGCTTTGCGGGACGCTCTTGTCGGCGGGGAAGGGCGGCAGCTTGATGTCCTCCTCCTTACCACCTTTATCGGCGTCCTTGCTGTCGTCCTTGCTCGGCTTGGCGGCCGCTGCCGGCTCTTTGTCCTTGGCGACGGCCGTGACCAGACTGAGCGGCGCGCAGGCGAGGATCAGAAGTGTCACTAATGGTTTGTGCATGAGCGCTCTTGAAATTACGCTGCCGCGGTAGCGCAGCCCTTGTTATGTCCGCAGTCTTGGAAAAATGGTTGCATATCATCCGGCGCGAGTCGAGCCGCACCGCGGCCCACGAGTCGATTCGCGGCGCCGACATACCCCGCTCCGATGAACGCACTGGAGCTTAAGAAGCCTCAAGCCGGCTCTGCGCTGGAAGTCCTGCGGGCATTCCTCAGGCTGGGCGTCACTTCCTTCGGCGGTCCGGTCGCGCACCTCGGCTACTTTCGCAGCGAGTTTGTGCTGCGCCGGCAATGGCTGAGCGAGCGCGCCTACGCCGATCTGGTCGCGCTGTGTCAGTTCCTGCCCGGACCGGCCAGCAGCCAGGTGGGCTTCGCCCTCGGTCTGGGACGCGCGGGCTACGCCGGCGCATTCGCCGCCTGGGCCGGCTTTACGCTGCCGTCGGCCGCGCTGCTGACCGGATTTGCCTACGCCGCGGGTGATCTGAGCGGGCGCGCCGGCGAGGGGCTGCTGCACGGCCTGAAGCTGGTCGCCGTCGCCATCGTGGCACAGGCGGTGCTGGGCATGGCACGCACGCTATGCCCGGATCGCGTCCGCGCCTTCATTGGGATCTGCGCCTTAACGCTCGCCCTGTGGCTGCCCTCACCGGCAGCCCAGATCGCAGTGATCGGGGCCGGCGCGCTTCTCGGGCTGGCGCTGTGCCGCGGCGTGCCCGCGGCGGCGGGCGAGGCGGCGCCGCACTCGCCGGTCTCCCGCCGCGCAGGGCTTGTGGCACTCACGCTGTTCCTGCTGCTGCTCGGCGGCCTGCCACTCATGCAGCGCCTCGTGCCCGCGCAGGGTGTGGCGCTCTTTACCGCCTTCTACCGCTGCGGCGCCCTCGTGTTCGGCGGCGGTCACGTGGTGTTGCCGCTGCTGCGCGCGGCGTTCGTGCCCCCCGGCTGGGTGAG
>DATHLO010000192.1:0-3281 GCA_035488075.1 Steroidobacteraceae bacterium
GGGCAGATGCGCGCGGCCTATCTCATCGGTCGCCAGGAACCCCTGAAGCTGCTGCTCAATCAGAAAGACCCCGCGCTCGCCGGGCGCATGTTCGCCTACTACAGCTACTTCGGCCGCGCGCGCGCCGGGCAGATCAAGCTGATCGAGGACGACGTGCAGCGCATCGGCGAACTCGAAGGCGAACTCGAGGCCGAGGATGCCAAGCTCGCCGAGCTGGAAAAGCAGCAGCGCACGCAGCTGGGTGCGCTCGAGACGGCGCGCGAGCAGCGCTCGCACGTGCTCGCCAGCCTCGAGGCCCAGTCGCACACGCGCGCGCAGAATCTCGCGCGCCTGAAGAGCGAGCAGGCGGGCCTGGAGAAACTGCTGCGCGAACTGCGCACCGCCATGGAGCGCTTCCCGGTCGAGGGCAACGATGCCTTCACGCGCCTGCGCGGCAAACTCAACTGGCCGGTGAGCGGGCAGCTGGTGGCGCGCTTTGGCGATGCGCGCGCCGGCGGGGTGCACTGGGACGGGGTGCTGGTCGCAACCGAGCGCGGCAACCCGGTGAAGGCGGTGTGTCAGGGGCGCGTCATCTACGCCGACTGGCTCCCCGGGTTAGGTCTGCTCACCATCGTCGATCACGGCGACGGGTATCTGAGCCTCTACGGCCACAACGAGAAGCTGCTGAAGGCGGTGGGCGAGGAGGTGGCGGCCGGGGATACCATCGCCTCGGCGGGCGACAGTGGCGGCAGCAGCCGCCCGGAGCTGTATTTCGAGATCCGCAAGGCCGGTAAACCGGTCGATCCGCGCCCCTGGTTCAGGACCACCGACCCCTAGGAAAAGCCCCCGCCCGACCCCCCGTGTACGGCCCCGCGCCCGGGGGCGGGGCCCGGATGTGATTGGGTTCAATGTTTTGGGCTCCCCGGCCGCCCTGCAAGCGCGGATTCGCCAACTCGCGCAAGGCAGCCAGGCGACATAAACGCAATGGTAGCCGTCGCCGTTGCCAGATTTTGGACCCGCAGCAGGGGACATGAATCAGCCTTCCCAAAGCGAGTACGTGCCGGGCCAGCCGGGTGTCCGCTTCGACCCCTTCGTGCGCTTGGTGCGCTCGCTGCTGCCGCGCACCTCCTGCATCGCCCTCTTCGGCCCCTCGGGCGAGCTCATGTGGTCCACCGACACCGTGATCGGTCCGGACCTCACCAACATCGTCGATGATGCGCTGCTGTCCGCCGGCGCCAACCCCGGCGGCGCCGGCCAGCTGCGCCTGCTCGCCGGCAACCTGCCGGTGTACCTGTGTTCGCTGCGCGATGACGGGCAGCAACTGCTCGCGATCCTCGCGATCGTGTGCCGCGCGCCCGACACGCACGAGCGCAAGATCCCCGACTTCACCTTCGCCTACTCGCTGCTCTCGCCGGTGCTCGAGTGCCTGCGGCGCGACCTGATCATGCAGGCGACCATCGAGGAGCTGAACCGGACCGTCGGCGGACTCGACAAGGACCTGAACCTGCTGCTCACGCAGGGCGCCGCGGAGCCCGCCGCGGCACTCGCGGACGGGGCGAATGAACTGCAGGAGCTCCTGCAGCAGACCATCGAGCACCTGCGCGCGGCCACCGGCGCGCTGCTCGTGCCGGAGAAGAACGTGACCCTGGTGCGCTCCGGCGGCGGCGGCACGCCGGATACGCAGTTTCTGATGCGTGCGCACCGCAAGCTCCTGACACTCGCGCAGGGGCAACGCGAGCCGGTGGTGTGCAACGAGACCCAATCGGCCGCAGCCCCGGATGCCTTCCCGTACCGCGTGCTGTGCTGCCCGCTGCGCTCGCGCGCCGGGCGCTCGATCGGCGTGCTGGTGCTGCTGCGCGAGGGCGCGGCCGAGGAATTCAGCCCGCGGGATGCGCACATCGGCGAGATCCTGGCGCGCAAGGCCATCGGTGTCATCGAGAGCAGTTACGACGCCCTAAGCGGCCTGTACACGCGCATGGCTTTCGAGCGGCGCGTGCGCGCCGCGCTCACGGATCGCAAGCCCGGGCAGCCCTGGAGCGCGCTCTACATCGATGTCGATCAGCTACACGCCATCAACGAAAAATCCGGCATGCACGTCGGTGACGCGGTGCTCGGGCAGCTCGGGGAGCTCGTGCGCCAGCGCCTGCCGCCCGGGGCTTTCGGCGCGCGCAACTCCGGGGACCGCTTCCTCGTGCTGCTGCCCGCGCAGATGAGCGATGCGGAGAGATTCGCCGAATCGCTGCGCGAGGGGGCCGAGCGGCTCTCGCTGCTGCAGGCCGACAATCGCGCGCCGGTGTCGATCAGCGTCGGGGTCGCGCCGCTGGCAGCGACGGATGAGCTCGCGCACGTGTTCGCGGCCGCCGAGACCGCCTGCAAGCTTGCCAAGGAGCGCGGCCGCAACCGCGTCGAGATCTACCAGCAGAACGACCTCAGCAGCGCGCGCCGCTTCGCCGACATCGGCATCGCCGACACACTGCGCGCCGCGATCGACGAGGGACGGCTGCACCTGGATGCACAGCTGATCCTGCCGTTCGCCTCCGCCGAGAGCGCGCGCCCGCACTACGAGCTGCTGCTGCGCATGAAGGATGAGAAGGGACGCACCGTGGGCCCGGATAGTTTTCTCTCCGCCGCGACGCGCTACCAGCTGATGCCGATGATCGACCGCTGGGTGGTGAACCACGTGATCGATGCGCTGAAGCCGCGCGCCGGGGTCCTCGAGGGCCGTGCACTCGGCTTCGCCATCAATGTCAGCGGCCAGTCGCTCAACGATGAGGCCTTCGGTGACTTCCTGCTCGAGCGTGTCACCGGCAGCGGCCTTGACCCGGAACTGCTGTGCTTCGAGATCACTGAAAACGCGACCGTCGCCAACCTTGCGCGCGCCGAGAGTCTCATGCGGCGCCTGCGGCACATCGGCTGCGGCGTGGCGCTCGATGACTTCGGCAACGGGCTCTCCTCGCTCTCCTGCCTGCGCTCGCTGCCCGTCACCATGCTCAAGATCGACGGCAGCTTCGTGCGCGACGTGCTCAAGGATCCGCGCGCGGAGTCCATGGTGCGCGCCATCGCGCAGCTCGCCCGCAGCATGTCCATCACCACGGTCGCCGAATACGTCGAGACCGAGGCGATCAGCATCCGCATCGCAGAGCTTGGCGTGGAGTACGGGCAGGGCTTTGCCATCGGCAAACCGATCCCGCTCGAGGACCTGCTCACGGAGCTGCCGCTGCCGAGTGATCCGGCGCAGCCGGCGAGCGATGAGACCACGGCCGAAAGCGACATGGCCTGGTATGCGGGCTCGGTGCCCTAGG
>DATHLO010000193.1:0-2147 GCA_035488075.1 Steroidobacteraceae bacterium
ACCGTCTCGCGCGACAGGCGCACGAACAGGCAGGCGGGTTTCTTCTGCGCTGCGAACGACAACGAGGCGCCCACCACCCAGCGATCAATGTTCTTCAGCAGATCGTTGCGGCCGGCGGCGGCCATGAATTCTGAGGGCAACACTTCCTTGCCCTGCTGATCGATCATGCGCACCAGCACATCGAACATGGCCGGGTCCTCGCCCTGCAGGCTCGCGATCGGCTGCTGCACCAGGCGGAAGCGGTTCTCCATCAAGGCCGCCTTGATGTGCTTCACCCACACGCGGTCGTAGGACATTACGCGGCTGTCGTTGTCGGCGCGCGCCGAGCCGATGCTCTGGTTGCCGCCGCGTGCGGTGCCCTTACGGGCGCACTCGATCGCATCCTGCACGACGGCATCCAGCTGCGGGTCCCCGGGCGCGACCACCGACAGGCCGATCGTGCAGGTGACCGAAATTGACTTGTCGTTGATGCGCATGACGTGGCGCTGTATGCGCGTCAGCACCCGCTCGCTCCAGGCGTTGATGTCGTGCTCGTTGCCGCGTTCCAGCAGCGCGAGGAACCGTACGCCGCCGAAGCGGCCCGCGACCTCCTTCGGGTGCAGGGTATCCTTCAGCAGCCGCGCCACCACACTCACCACTTCTTCGCTCGCCGTCACCCCCACCACCCGCTCGAGCGCGGCGAACTTGTCGATGCGCACCAGCGCCAGACAGCGCATGCCGCCGGGGGCGGGTGTGCCGAGGCGCTCGGCGAGCGCATCCAGCAGCTCGCTGCGGCGCAGGAGACCTGCGGCGGGCTCCGGCCGCGTCGTCGCTGCCGGCGCGGCAATGACGAACTGCTCCGCGCGCGGGCGCGACGGCACCACCAGGTGCACGACCGGCTCGCCCTCGTGTTCGCCGAGCGTGAGCGTGATTTCCAGCGGCAGTACCGTGCCGTCGGTGAGCAGTGCGTTGGCGCGCAGCGCGTGATCGCTCCAGCGGCCCTGCTGACACGCCGCGAGTGCGCCGCGCAGTGCCGCGTGCGTGGATTCCTCGAACAGATCCATGACCGGCTGACCGCTGATGCCATCCTCGACGCCGTACAGCTCGTGCCAGGCCGGGTTGGCCTCGGTGACGATGCCCTCTTGCACCTGGATGATGGCGTCGTTGGAGCGCTGCAGCACCACGTCGAGCTGGCTGCGCGCGTCGTGGGCGGATTTCTGCGTCGCACCGAGCGCGCGCTCGGTGCGAAACACGCCCAGCTCACGCAGCATCACCGCCTGCAGGCGTGCCGGATGCGCAAGCGTTACCGCATCGCGCGCCCCGCGCTCGATGGCCTGGGCGATCACGGCTTCATCCGCGGCCGGGGCGAGCAGCAGCACCGGCACGGTGGGCGCCAGCTGATCACGCAGGCCGATGACGGGGGTGAGCTCGGCGGGCGTGTTGGCCACCTGCACCAGCAGTTCCGGGTTGATCTGCCCGAGCGCATCGCCCAGATCGCGCAGCGCCGGGATCCAGGTGCAATGCACCGGATGGCCGGCCCGCCGCAGCAAGCTGTTGATCGCCTCCACGGGATCGCGTGCCGAACTCAGCACGATGAGCGGCACGGCGTTCGGCTCGGTCAAGTCGCCCTCCACAGTGGGCTCGCGGCAGCGGCGGATTCTAGCACCCGCGCGCCACGTGCCCGCGTGAGCGATGTCGCGGAAAGCTGAGGTGAAAACCTAGAGTGCCGCGGCGTCGAACTGCGCCAACAGCGCCTGCGCCAGTGCGCTCGGGCACAGCAGCACGCACTTGGTGAGGGCATCGGCACTCATGGCGGTGCGTGCGCGTACGGCCGCATAGCGGCGCGTGCTCGCGGCAGTGCCGCCGCGCACGTAGTAGCCGCGATGACCCGAAGGCGCGTGCGGCGCATCCCGATCACTCACCGCGAGCGCAGCCTCCTCAAGTTGCACGGCCCGATAGCGCTCGTTGTGACGGCGCAGCAGGATCGTTGCGCGCGTGGCACCGAATACGCGCACGTCCCCGCCCGCGTTGACCAGTCCCGCAGGACAGCCGGCAGCCTGCAGCGCTGCGACCGCGCAGTCCACCGCAAAGCCCTTGGCTATGCCGCCACAATCGAGCGCAAGCGGCGCATGGCAGATGGCCGCGACCGCCGTGATTTCCAGATCCGC
>DATHLO010000194.1:0-10102 GCA_035488075.1 Steroidobacteraceae bacterium
TGCGTTGGCGGCACTGATCCATGACCACGACGCACTCGTGCTTTCCGACGAGGTGTATGAACACGTGGTCTTCGATGGAGCACAGCATCACTCGGTGCTCACTCACCCGCAGCTCGCCGCGCGCAGCTTCGCCGTGTTTTCCTTCGGTAAGACCCTGCACGCCACCGGTCTGCGCGTTGGCTACTGTGTTGCGCCTCCGGCGCTGACGCGCGAGTTGCGCAAGGTGCACCAGTTCAACACCTTCAGCATCTCGCACCCGCTGCAGCACGCCATCGCCACCTATCTCACCGAGCATCCCGATGGCTGGCGCGGGTTGGCGACGTTCTTCCAGGACAAGCGCGATCGGCTGCGCACGGCGTTGACCGGCTCCGGATTCGTGCTGCCGCCCGCGCAGGGGACCTATTTCCAGTTGCTGGACTTCAGCGCCTTTGCAGCCCCCGACGATACCGCCTTCGCCGAGCGTCTGCTCAGCGAGGCGCGCGTGGCGAGCATTCCGCTGTCGCCGTTCTACGAGAAGCCGCAGCCGCTGTCCTTCGTCCGCCTGTGTATCGCCAAGCAGGACGCAACGCTCGATGAGGCGGCGCGGCGGCTCAACGCGTTCGCCGCGCGCCTGCGCGGGAGTACCTGACCATGAAGAAACCGACTCGTGTCAATCATCCGCCGGAGGTCGAGTTGCCGCCCGGCAACCGCTCGCTGGTGGCGCCGATTTACCAGTCCGTCAAATTCGAGTTCGACACGCTCGAGGAGACCGAACGCTACCTGCGCGGCGAGCGGCCGGGATTTTTCTATACGCGCACCTCCAACCCCACCACCCGCCAACTCGAACTGCTGCTTGCCGAACTGCAGGGACGCCCCGACTGCCTGGTCACGGCGACGGGCGTCGGCGCCATTGCCCAGACGCTGCTCGCGCTTACCAAGCAGGGCGATCACATCCTGTGCTTCGTGGAAACCTACAACCCGACGCGCTATCTCATCCGGCGTCTGCTCGGACGCTTTGGCGTCACGCACACCATGCTGTCCATCGAGGATCTCGCCGGCGTCGAGCGCGCACTCGCGGCCCAGGCGACGCGCCTCGTGTTCTTTGAAAGCCCTACCAATCCGGTGACCAAGATCGCCGATGTCGCCGCCCTGACCCGGCTGGCACGTGCGGCCGGCGCGCTCAGTGTCATGGATAACACCTTTGCCGGCTTTCATCAGCACGGCGGTTATGAGGTGGACGTGTTTATCCACAGTCTCACCAAGTACGCCTCGGGCACCGGGGATGTGATGGGCGGTGCGGTGATCGGCCCGACGGAGCTCATACGTGCCTTACGCACGGACTTTGGTGCGCTCGGCGGCGCTCTCGATCCGCACGCCGCGTATCTGATCCTGCGGGGCCTTAAGACCTACTTCACGCGCTACCAGGCGCAATGCGCGAGCGCCGGGCGCATCGCGCAGTACCTGTCCCAGCATGCGGCGGTGGCGCGCGTGCACTACCCGGGGCTGCCGACGCACCCGCAGCACGCACTCGCGGCGCAGCAGATGCAGGACTTCGGCACCATCGTCACGTTCGACCTCAAGGGCGGTGCGGCGGCGGCGCGACACCTCGCCGATCACCTCGAGCTGTTTGCGCTCGCGGTCAGCCTCGGCTCCACCGAATCACTTCTGGTCACGGCGCAGATGATGGCGAGCCGCGAGCTGAGCGCGGAGCAGCAAAGGATTTCTGCGATCACCCCCGGCACCGTACGGCTGTCCATCGGCCTTGAGGATGTCGATGATCTGCTGCTGGATCTCGCCCAGGCACTGCAGGGCGCGCTGGCCTGAGGCTTTGACGCCACGCGCGGCGCCCGACGAATCACTACCGCGCCCGTGCGCGCGCCAGCCCTGTCATCACTTCGTAGCAAATCTCGCGCTTGCAGAAGCGCGCGCGGAAGATCTGTCAAGAACTCTGCTGCGATGGAACCGCGGCACGGGCGATCGGTCCCACTCCTACCTGATTCGAATCTGCCGGAAGGATGCCGCATGAACATCGAGTCGCCAGCGATGCCGTACAATTTTTCGGACCTCGAGCCCGCCATGTCGCGGGACTCGCTCGTTTTTCACTTTCTGCGCCACCAGCGCGTGTGCTACGACCGGCTGCGGCTGCTGATCCGCGATACGGCGCTTGCCGATCTGTCGCTGGAGGAGCTCATCCGCGCCACCGAGGGCAATCCCGCCCAGCACGCGGTGTTTCGCTTGGCCGCTGAGGTGTGGAACCATAATCTGTATTGGCGCTCGATGCGTTCCCGCGGCGGCGGCAGCGCCCACGGTCCCGTCGCCGAACAGATTCGCATACGCTTTGGCTCCTTCGAGCGCTTCGCGCAGGAGTTCAGGGAAACCGCCCACGAGCATTTCGGCAGCGGCTGGATCTGGCTGGTGTGGCGTGAGGAAACGCTGCAGATTGTATCGACCGCTAATGCCAGCACACCCCTGGTGCGCGGTGATGTGGCGCTTCTGGCGCTGGATCTGTGGGAACACGCTTACTATCTTGATTTTCAGAACCGGCGCGCGGCATACGTGAACGCGTTCCTCGAGGATCTGGTCGATTGGGACTGTGCTAACCAGACCCTGATCAAGCTGGCCGCGCGCTCGCCGACGCGAGCGGCAACGCCGCCGGGGATGGCACGCGAGCACGCTATGCCCTGAGCGGCTGGGCCCTTAGAGACTGCCGGCAACGCGTACCCGGTGCGGATGGTACGGCAGTACCTCGACCACCTCGCCCTCGCGCAAGCGCTGCTGCACCCCGCGCCAGAACGCCGCGGTGAGAATCTCCCCATGCATACGCAGCAGCGCGGCACGCTGCTCGTCAGTGAAAGAAAGGAAGCGAATGAAGGTCTCGGGGAACACATCGTTCTCGCCCACGTAGAACCAGGCTTCGCCGCGCATCTCATCTTCCGGGTTGGTCGCCTGCGGTACGTCGCGAAAGACGCAGTCGGTCACCTGGCACAGCTCGTCGTAGTCATAAAAGATCACGCGCCCGTGGCGGGTGACGCCGAAGTTTTTCAGCAGCAGATCGCCGGGGAAGATGTTGGTGTAGGCGAGATCGCGTATGCACTGCCCGTAATCCAGCACCGCCTGCTCGGCCGCCTCGGGTGCGGCACTGCGCAGGTAGAGGTTAAGCGGTGTCATGCGCCGTTCGATGTACATATGGTCGAACACCAGGTCCGTGCCATCGTCATGCACGCTGTGGGCGGCCGCGCGCTGCAGCTCAGCGAGCAGCTCCGGGGCGAAGCGCGCGCGTGGAAAGCGCAGCCGCCGGAATTCCTGCGCGTCGACCAGCCGGCCGGCCCGGTCGTGGATGAAGACCAGCCGGTACTTCGCTGTCACCTCATCGCGTAAGACCGTCTTCGGATAGGCGAAACGTTCGCGGATCACCTTGAAGACCACGTCCAAGGAGGGCAGCGTGAAGCACACCATCACCAGGCCGCGCTCGCCCGGAGCATGCGTGAAGAGGTCGTCCGTGTGCTCCAGGTGCTGCATGAGTTCCCGATAGCGCTCAGTCTTGCCCTGTCTGGCACGGCCGAGCACCGTGAACAGCTCGCTCACCGGCTTGCGCGGCATGATCGCCTTGAGAAACACCACCGCCTCGGCGACCCGCTCGAGATCGACGTGGAAGTACGAACGCGTAAAGCTGAAGACGATGCTGATGTCGTCTTCCGCAAGCATGACGGCGTCGACCAACACCCCGCCGTCAGTGTTTTTGAGCGCGATTACGAGCGGTAGTGCGAAGCGCCGGCCGACGATCCTTCCGACGATGTAGGCGCGCGAGATCTGATAGAAGATCGGGCGGATCACCTCCACCTTATCCACTTCGCGGCGCTCGCCGTGTGCGCTGAGTGCGGCCCTTACTTCGGCGGCAACGTACTCGATGCTCTTGTCCAGATCGCGCCACGGGGAGCGGAAGCGTACATCGCCCAGCAGGTCTTCAAAGAGCAGCGCCAGCGAGCCGTGATTTACGTACGTATTGCTGCCGACCGCAGTGCGAACATTGGCGAGCGGGTCAAGATCGGTGGCGACGAACTCGATTTCCGGTGCGACGCCGACGGTGCCGAACAGGCGGCGGCTGATCGAGCTGAAGAAGGTCTTGGTGAACTCCGGATCGGGTAGAGCGCTGATCTGGGCGGCGAATTCGTTGTGGATCCGCTGCCAAAGGCCGCGGTTCTGCGCCTCCTCGCCCAAGGCCTGTTTCAGCTCCGTGACGGTCTGATTGACGAAGCGGTCGTACAGCTCGATGCGTTCCACCGCGTCCTGGTGGCTGGCGCGCGCATCACGGTTGTCGAAGCGCAGCGGCGCTCGCCGCGTGATGGCGCGAAACTCGGCGTTATAGCGTGCGAAGGCGTGCACGATCTGCTGCGCGCATTCGTGCGCGCTCAGACTCTGGGGGTCGGCCGTCCCGGTCATGCAGGCGGATTCGCGTCAGTCGAAATCGGTGGGAAGAGTGCGATCGAGCTGGTGCTGGTACAGCCGCTGGATCTGGGATTTGAGGATGCGGCCGGTGGAAAGCTCCGGCAGCGCTGTCAGGGGGAAGAAGGCCACGGCATCGGTCTCGGTGCCGGTCGCGGGTTGCCCGCCAAGTCGCTCGCACAGAAACAGGAGCTTGTAGATGTGGTGCACACCGGGCGGATGGGCGTGGCGGTTCTTATCCACCAGCGCAGCCAGTTTCACCGCCCGGGCTTGGTAGCCGGATTCCTCGAGGATCTCGCGCGCCACCGCCTGCGAGGGCGCGTCGTTGACATCGACCCAGCCCCCCGGAAGCGTCCAGCGGCCATCGCTCCTCTCGCGCACGAGCAGCACCCGCTCGGCTTCGAACACCGCGCCGCGCACGTCGACCTTGGGCGTCGCATAGCCGTGCTCGCCCTCCCATAACGCGCGCGCGCGCTCGAGCGGCACATCCAGTTCGGTGTGCAGCGCGCTCTCGGCGAGTTCCTGCAGCTGCAGATAGCGCTCGCGATCAAAGGGATCGGAAGTGAAGGCGAGCCCGTTCTGCGCAATGGCCTGCACCTTGCGGATCCACTCGATGAGGGTGGCGGCGTGTGCCGGCATGCTCACTTGCCCCGCGCGGCGCGTTTCGCGCGCGGCACGCCGCGCGCGTCGGCCGCAGGCCGGGCGGCCTTGCGGATCACGAGCTTCAGCCCCGACCACACCTCGTCCACGGCGCACACCTTGATGTCGACCAGCGTCATGGGCAGCGCAACCTCGCGGATCACGTCCTCCGTGATATCGGTCGCGACCTTGGAGGATCTCTTCGGCCAGCTGACCCAGATGGCGGCATCAGGGCGCATGGCCTGCAGCGCGCTGCGCAGTGCCGCGGTAAGTGCCGCGCGCCGCACCGCAAACACATGAATGATATCGGTGGACTCATCCAGGCGCGCCACGAGACGCGCGCCGGCCGGCAGGGGCGTGAGCAGGGCGGCATAGTTCGCGGGCGCGGCGCGCGCGAACAGCCGGCTGCCCGCGCGCAGGCCGAGCTTCTTCGCCAGGGGCGTGCCGGAATATCCGCTCATCGGGCCGGTGTGGGCGGGCGGCGCATGCTTTGCTGCCGCTGCACCGCGCTAGATGTTGCGGATGAGGGCGTCGGCGAAGCCACTGGTGGAGACTTCCTGCGCACCCTCCATCAGACGCGCAAAATCATAGGTCACGATCTTCTGTCCTATGGTCTTGTCCATGGCACTGATGATGGCGTCGGCCGCTTCGAGCCAGCCCATGTAGCGGAACATCATCTCCCCGGAGAGGATCAATGAGCCCGGGTTCACCTTGTCGAGGTTCGCGTACTTCGGCGCCGTGCCGTGCGTGGCCTCAAACACCGCGTGCCCGGTGAGGTAGTTGATGTTGCCGCCCGGGGCGATGCCGATACCGCCGACCTGCGCGGCGAGCGCGTCTGACAGGTAGTCGCCGTTCAGGTTAAGCGTCGCGATGATGTCGAACTCGTCCGGGCGCGTGAGTACCTGCTGCAGCGTGATGTCGGCGATCGCGTCCTTGACGATGACGCGGCCGGCCTGCTTGGCGGCCGCCATTTCCGCATTCGCCGCCTGCTCGCCCTTGACGGACTTGGTGCGCTCCCACTGCTCCCACGTATACACCTGGGCGGCGAACTCACGCTCGGCGAGCTGGTAGCCCCAGTTGCGGAACGCGCCTTCGGTGAATTTCTGAATGTTGCCCTTGTGGACCAGCGTCAGGCTCTTGCGCCGGTTGGCGACGGCGTACTCGATCGCCGCGCGGATGAGCCGTTCGGAGCCGTCCTTGGAAACGGGCTTGATGCCGATGCCGGAACTCTCCGGGAAGCGGATCTTGGCATATGCCTTGGGGAAAGCCTGGCGGAACAGTTCGAGGAACTTCTGGTTCTCGGGCGTGCCGGCCTCGAACTCGATGCCGGCGTAGATGTCCTCGGTGTTCTCGCGAAAGATCACCATGTCGACCTTCTCGGGGTGCTTGACCGGGGAGGGCACGCCCTTGAACCAGCGCACCGGGCGCAGGCACACGTACAGGTCCAGCATTTGCCGCAGCGCGACGTTAAGCGAGCGGATGCCACCGCCCACCGGGGTCGTGAGCGGACCCTTGATGGACACGAGGTACTCGCGACAGGCCGCCACCGTTTCCTCCGGCAGCCAGGTGTTAAACAGCTTGTTCGCCTTCTCCCCGGCGAACACCTCCATCCAGTGGACGCGGCGCTTGCCTGCGTAGGCCTTGGCGACCGCCGCATCCATGACGCGCACGGAGGCGCGCCAGATATCCGGCCCGGTGCCATCACCCTCGATGAACGGCACTATCGGGTTCTCCGGCACGCTCAGCTTGCCGTTTCTGATGGTGATCTTCGCGCCCGCGGCGGGCGGCGTCACCGTGGGGCTCGTGGCCGTGCTCATGGGAAGTTCTCCTCGAGGATCACCGGCATAGGGGCCTCGCCGGGCGCGCAATGCTAGCACACGAGCCGCACCGGACGCGGCGCGTACCAAAGCCGGACGCGCCTGTGCGACACTCATACGCGCAGCACGCCGGGGGGCTGCCCAGAAACGAAAGAGCGAATGTCAAACGCTATGCATGGGAGTACTCCCGCGGCCGGGAAACCCTCGATCCTCAGACAGATGTGCGCCATCCGGCCGGTCGATCCGACCGAGGTGCTGGGCGAGAATCGCCTGAAGAAGGTGCTCGGACCTTGGGGCCTGACTGCGATCGGGTTGGGCGCCACTATCGGCACCGGAATCTTTGTGCTCACCGGTCAGGTCGCCGCAACGCAGACGGGCCCGGCGATCACGCTGTCGCTGCTGATCGCCGCGTTCGGCAGCATGCTCGCGGCGCTGTGCTACTCCGAGTTTGCCGCGTTTCTGCCGGTGCCCGGGAGCGCTTACCGCTATACCTACGCGACTCTCGGTGAAGCGCTCGCCTGGTTCATTGGCTGGAATCTTCTGCTCGAGTACGCGATTTCGGCCTCGACCGTGGCGGTGAGCTGGTCCGCCTATGTGGTCAACCTGCTGGGCGATGCTCACATCCAGCTGCCCACGTCCCTCGTCAATGCACCTCTCGGTCTGGATGCGCAGGAGCACCTCATGCGCACGGGTGCGCTCATCAATCTGCCCGCCGTGCTGATTGTGCTGGCGATGACGGTCGTGCTTTACGTGGGCGTGCGCGAGTCCGCCGGTGCCAACACTCTCATGGTGACCCTGAAGGTCGCGATCATCGTGATCGTCGTGATCGCAGGCCTTAAGTTTGTGGACCCCGCAAACTTCCGGCCATACGTGCCTGCCAATACGGGAACCTTTGGGCATTTTGGCTTGAGCGGCGTGCTGCAGGGGGCCGGCATCATCTTCTTTTCTTATGTCGGCTTCGACACGGCCTCGACCATGGGACTTGAAAGCCGTAATCCACAGCGCGATTTGCCGTTGGGCATTCTCGGGGCGCTCGTGATATCCGCGGTGCTGTACGTGGCCATGTCCAGCGTTCTCATCGGAATGGTGCCCTATCAGAAACTCAATGTCGCCGCGCCCGTCGCCGTGGCACTGGACGCTCACCCGCAGCTCGCGTGGCTTTCCTGGCCGGTCAAGCTGGGCGTCATCGCCGGCATGACTTCCGTCATCCTTACCTCGCTCCTGGGACAGCCGCGCATCCTGCTGTCGATGGCGGATGACGGCCTGCTGCCGCCGTCCATGAGCCGTTGTCACCCACGCTTTAAGACTCCGCACGTCTCGACCGTGATCACCGGTATCGGCGCGGCGCTGATCGCCGGCGCTTTCCCACTCGACGTGCTCGCGGATCTCGTGTCCATCGGCATCCTGCTGGCCTTCGGAGTGGTGTGCCTCGGGGTGCTGGTGTTGCGCCACACGCGCCCGGATGTCCCCCGGCCGTTCCGTGTTCCGTGGGCGCCCTTTACCTGCATACTCGGCTTTCTCGTGTGTTGTGGCCTCACTCTCACCCTTTCCCACGGCACCTGGATTCGTTTGCTGATCTGGACCGTCATCGGCATGTCGATCTACGCCGCCTACGGGTTCCGCAACAGTCGCTTGCGCAAGCATGTCCCAGACCCTTGAGAGCACTCCGGTCGCGGACGGCTTTCACATGCCGGGGGAATTCGAAGCGCACGCCGGCTGCTGGATGCTCTGGCCCGAGCGACCCGATAACTGGCGCGAGGCCGCGCGTCCGGCGCAGCAGGCGTTTGCACGGGTGGCGGCGGCCATTTCCCAGTTCGAGCCGGTCACCGTCGGGGTATCGCCCGCGAACTTCACCGCCGCGCGCGCGCTTTTGGCTGAGCGCGTGCGCGTGGTGGAGATGACCCACGACGACTGCTGGATGCGCGACGTCGGTCCCACCTGCGTGATCAATCGGCGCGGCAGCGTGCGCGGCGTCGACTGGCACTTCAACGCCTGGGGAGGCTTGAACGGCGGGCTGTATTTTCCCTGGGACCAGGATGATCTGGTGGCACGAAAGGTGCTTGAAATTGAGCACTGCGCGCGCTATCGCGCGCCGCTCGTGAACGAGGGTGGCGCCATTCACGTGGACGGGGAAGGCACGGCGCTTGTGACCGAGGAGTGTCTGCTCAACGCCAACCGCAACCCCGGGCTGTCGCGTCAGGATATCGAGCGCGCCTTGCGCGAGTACCTGGGTGTACGGCAGCTCATCTGGCTCGGTCGCGGAGTGGTCAATGACGAGACCGGCGGCCACGTCGATAATCTCGCCTGCTTCGTGCGCCCGGGGGAGGTGTGCCTGACCTGGACCGAGCGCCGGCGCGATCCGCAGTACGCGATCTCACTCGACGCCTGGGAGCGGCTGCGTGCGGCGCGCGATGCACGCGGACGGCGCCTCAAGGTGAGCCGCCTGCCGATGCCCGGGCCGCTGAAGCTTGCCGCCCGGGAGGCCGCCGGGCTCGTGCCGCGCGAGGGCACCAAGGCACGTATCGCCGGGGAGCGGCTCGCCGCAAGTTACGTCAACTTCTATATCGCCAACGGGGGCATCGTGATGCCGCTGCTCGATCCGCACACCGACCGCCTGGCGGCGCAGCGCCTGAAGCGCTTATTCCCCGCACGGCGCATCGTGGGCGTTGCGGCGCGCGAGATCCTGCTCGGCGGCGGTAACATCCATTGCATCACGCAGCAGATTCCTCGCGGAACGCGAACCCCATCACCGTCTGCGCGCTGAGGCGGGGCTCGCGTGCGCGCCTTGCGGTATCGTCGCCGCTCATGCGCATCCCTCGCTTTTGCGCCCGCCGCTGCGGCGCGCTGTTGCTGACTGTGTTCATCTCCTGCGGCGCCGCGGCGCAGCCGCTGGCTGTGGATGCGAGCGCGGCGGTGTCGGCGCAGCGCTTTATCGTCAAGTGGCGCACGAGTGCCGCGGCCCCGGCTGACCTGAGCGCCCTCGCCGCGCGTGCGGGACTGCGCGTGCTCGAAGCCCGTCACATCACCGCCGGCATCCATCTGCTGCGCGTGCAAAGCGGCGCACCCCCCGCCCAGACTCTGGCACTGCTGCGCGCAAGCCCCGAGGTACAGTACGCCGAGCCGGACGCACGCCGCTACGCACAGGCGGTTCCGGACGATCCACTCTTTGGTGGCCAGTGGTACCTGCAGGACCTGCAGCCCTCGGCCGTGGATGCGCTCGACGC
>DATHLO010000195.1:0-8597 GCA_035488075.1 Steroidobacteraceae bacterium
CTCGCCGGCCCCATCTATGCCGGGACCAACGAGATTCAGCGCAATCTGATCGCCGAGCGGCTGCTTAACTTACCGCGCGGCTAGGGCCTGGCATGGACTTCACCTTCAGCGAAGAGCAGCGAATGATGGCCGCGGCCTTGCGCGAGCTCACGGCGGATCTGTGCACGCCGGAGGCGCTGCGGGCGCTCTTCGAGGGCCCCGATACGGCCGCCGAGGAACGCTGGCAGCGCCTGGCGGAGCTCGGCCTCTTTGGAGTGCTCGCGCCGCAGAGCAGCGGGGGCATGGGGCTCGCGGAAGCCGATTTCGTGCTGCTGGCCCAAGAGGCCGGCCGTGCGGGGCTGCCCGCACCGCTGACCGAGCAGGCAGCCCTCGCCGTGCCGGCGTTGCTCGAGCTCGCGGCGGCGCAGCCCGCCGCGGCCGCACTGCTGCCGCAGCTCGCCCGCGGCAGCGCGCGCATCGCCGTCACCCACCCGCAGAATGTGCGGGCGAACGTGCCGCCCGGCCTCACCCACTGGCTCCTGTGCGCGCCGGAGAGCGTGACGCTCGCGCGGGCCGAAGAGATCCCGGCGGTCGCGGCCGCCTCGGTGGATGCCGGCCGACGGCTGCTTGAGCCGCACGCACCCTCAGGCGCCGGTGAGATCCTCGCGCGCGGGGCACGCGCACAGGCGCTCGGCGCGCGTCTCTTGAATCGCGGCGCTGTCTTCAGCGCCGCCCAATGCCTGGGTGTCGCGGAGCGCATGCTGGCGCTCGCCGCCGACTATGCCCGGGAACGTGTGCAGTTCGGCAAGCCGATCGGCTCTTACCAGGCGATCAAGCACCACCTGGCGAGCGTGGCTGTGAAACTCGAATTTGCCCGTCCGGTGGTGTATGCCGCCGCGACGCGCGCCGCGGATGAAGACCCGCGCGCCGCCGCCGCCGCCTCGCACGCGAAGCTCGCCGCCGGGGATGCGGCTGAGCTGGCCGCCCGAACGGCAATACAGGTGCACGGCGCAATGGGATACTCGTGGGAGCTGGATCTGCATTTCTACATGAAGCGCGCCTGGGCGCTGCAAGGAGCCTGGGGCGATCGAAGCTTCCACGCCCGGCGCGTGCAGTCGCTCGTGTGCGGGGGCGCGCTTGCGCTCGGACCCGACCAGACATTTGCGCGAACAGCCTGAGGAATTCTCCATGAGCAACGAGGCATACATCATCGGCGCGGTGCGCTCGCCGACCGGTAAGAAGAAAGGAACCCTGGCGGGCATACATGCCGCCGATCTGGGCGCGCATGCGATCAAGGCGCTCATGGAGCGCACGGGCGTTGATCCGGGGGAAGTCGATGACGTGATCTTCGGCTGCGTCGATCAGATCGGGGCCCAGGCGGGGGATATCGCGCGCACCTGCTGGCTCGCGGCCGGACTGCCCGATCACGTCCCGGGCACCACGGTTGATCGGCAGTGCGGCTCCTCGCAGCAGGCCGTGCACTTCGCCGCGCAGGCGGTGATGAGCGGTACCCAGCACCTGCTGGTGGCCGGGGGCGTGCAGACCATGAACCAGATTCCGATCTCGGCCGCCATGCTTGCAGGGCAGCCGTTTGGCCAGCCTGACCCCTTCAGCGGCTCGCGCGGCTGGCGCGAGCGCTACGGCACGCAGGAGGTGTCGCAGTTTCGCGCGGCGGAGATGATCGCGGAGAAGTGGAATATCACGCGCCGCGAGATGGAGGAGTTTGCGCTGCAAAGCAACCAGCGTGCCATTGCCGCCATCGAGCGCGGCTACTACGAGCGTGAGATCGCCCCGCTCAACGGTCTGCAGAACGATGAAACGCCGCGCGCCGGTACGACGCTGGAGAAGATGGCGCAGCTGCAGCCGCTCGCAGCCAACGGGCGCATCACGGCCGCGGTTTCCAGCCAGATCGCCGACGGCGCTGCGGCGTTGCTCATCGCCTCGGCGCAGGCCGTGCAGCGCTATCAGCTCAAGCCGCGCGCGCGCATCCATCACCTGTCGGTGCGCGGCGCGGACCCGATCTGGATGCTCACCGCGCCGATTCCGGCCACACAGCATGCGCTGGCGAAGAGCGGTCTGAAGCTCCCCGACATTGACCTGGTGGAGATCAACGAGGCGTTTGCCTCCGTGGTGCTCGCGTGGCAGCGCGAGCTGAAGGCGGATCTGGAGCGCGTCAACGTGAATGGCGGTGCGATCGCGCTCGGTCATCCGCTCGGAGCCACCGGCGCGAAGCTCATGACCACCCTGCTGCACGAGCTGGAGCGCCGCGGAGGCCGCTTCGGGTTGCAGACCATGTGCGAGGGCGGCGGTCAGGCCAACGTGACGATCATCGAGAGACTCTGACATGGCGGGATTGTGTGCAGGACGGATTGTGATCGTGACCGGCGCCGGGCGCGGCCTCGGTCGCGCGTATGCGCTCGCCTTTGCGCGCGCGGGGGCGCGCGTGGTCGTGAATGATCTGGGGACCACGCTCGCCGGGGTCGGCCGCGACGCCGCCACAGCACAGGTCGTGGTCGATGAAATCCACGCGGCCGGGGGCGAGGCGGTGGCGAACGGCGATGACGTCTCCGAGTGGGACGGCGCCGGCCGCATCGTCGCGGCGGCGCTCGAGCGCTTCGGTGGCCTTGACGTGGTGGTCAACAACGCCGGGTTTGTGCGTGATCGCATGTTCGTGAGCGCGACCCTGGAGGAGTGGGATGCGACCATCAAGGTGCACCTGCGTGGACATTTCTGCGTCACGCGCCAGGCGGTGGATTACTGGCGCGGCTGCGCGAAACAGGGGAAGCCCGTGGATGCGCGCATCATCAACACCTCCTCGGGAGCCGGCCTGAACGGCAGCATCGCGCAGAGCGCCTACGCGGCGGCCAAGGGCGGTATCGCCAGCCTGACGCTGGTGCAGGCCGCGGAGCTGCAGCGCTACGGGATCACCGCCAACGCGCTCGCGCCGGCCGCACGCACCCGTATGACCGAGCAGGCCTTTGCCGAGAAGATGAAGCGCCCGCCGAGTGGCTTTGACCTGCAGGACCCGGACAATATCGCCCCGGTGGTGGTGTGGCTCGGCAGCCCGCAGTCGCGCACCGTCAGCGGCTGCGTGTTTGAGCTGGAGGGCGGCAAGATCATGATCGCCGACGGCTGGAACGACGGCCCGCAGGTCGACAAGCAGGCGCGCTGGGCGCCCGAGGAAGTGGGTGCGGCGGTGAGCGCTCTGCTGGCGCAGCGGCGCGCGCAGAAGAAGGTCTACGGCACATGAATACACCGCCACAGCCGCCGGCCTATCCGGCCGCGCGCAACCTGCTCGCGGGCAAGAACGTGCTGGTGACGGCCGCCGCCGGTACCGGCATCGGCTTCGCCACCGCCAAGCGCTGCCTGGAGGAGGGTGCACGTGTGTTCGTGAGCGACCTGCACGAACGGCGTCTCGCCGAGGCGGTCGAGCGGCTGCGCGCGGTGAATGCCGACCGCGTGGAGGCAAAGCTGTGCGACGTGACGCGCGAACCGGACGTGCGGGCACTGGTGGGGGCGGCTGTGGACACGCTCGGGCAGGTGGACGTGCTCGTGAATAACGCCGGGCTCGGCGGTTCTGCGACGGTGATCGAGATGACGGATGAGCAGTGGTACAAAGTGCTCGACGTGTCGCTCACCAGCGTCTTTCGCATGACGCGGGCGCTGCTGCCGCACATGTATGCCAGGCGCGCCGGCGCTATCGTTAACAACGCTTCGGTGCTCGGTTGGCGAGCCCAGGCGCTGCAGGCGCATTACGCCGCCGCCAAAGCCGGAGTGATGGCTTTCACGCGCTGCGCGGCCATGGAAGCGGCTGAATACGGGGTACGCATCAACGCGGTCGCCCCGAGCATCGCCATGCATGCGTTTCTGAACCGGGTCACGAGTGATGAGCTGTTGACGGAACTGAAGCGCCGTGAGGCCTTTGGACGCACGGCGGAGGTGTGGGAAGTGGCGAACGTAATCGTGTTCCTCGCCAGCGATCTGGCCGGTTACATGACCGGTGAGGTCGTGTCGGTGTCGAGCCAGCATGCCTGAAGCACCCGGCGAAGGATGGACATGACAGCCACCGTATTTCATTCGGCTCAAGAGTATCTGGGCGCCGTCGGCCGCAGCTTCGGTCCGACCGACTGGCTCATCGTCGACCAGCGGCGCATCAATCTGTTCGCCGAAGCCACCGGCGATCACCAGTGGATCCACGTCGACCCCGAGCGCGCGGCCCACGGACCGTTCGGCGGCACGATCGCGCACGGTTACCTGTCGCTGTCGCTGGTCAATTACTTCCTGCCCGAGCTGCTCCGGGCGCAGGGCATGCGCCACGGCATCAACTACGGGTGCGACCGGGTGCGCTTTCCGGCCGCGCTGCGCGCCGGCGCGCGCCTGCGCGGCAGTGCGCAGATCCTGAGCGTGGAGGATCTGGGCGAGGGGGCGGTGCAGGTAAAGATGCGGGTGACGCTCGAGGCGGAAGGGGTTGCCAAGCCGGTGTGTGTCGCCGATACCCTGAGCCGCCTGTACTTTTGAAAGATGAGGAGAACGAACGTGCGTGAAGCCGTGATTGTTTCCACCGCGCGGACGCCGATCGGCAAGGCCTTCCGCGGCGCTTTCAACGACACGGAAGCTCCGGTGCTCTCCGGTCACGTGGTGGGCGAGGCGGTGCGTCGTGCCGGCATCGACGGCGCCGAGGTCGAAGATCTGGTGCTCGGATGCGCGACGCAACAGGGCACGCAGGGCTACAACATCGCCCGCCTCACGGTCGTCACCGCAGGGCTGCCGCCGAGCGTGGCCGGCATGACCATCGATCGCAAGTGCGCCTCGGGTCTGATGGCGATCGCGACCGCCGCCAAGCAGGTGACCGAGGATGGCATGTCGGTCGTCGTGGCAGGCGGGGTCGAGTCGATCAGTCTGACGCAGAACAAGCACCTGAATACCTACCGCGCGCAATCGGAAGCCGTCCTCGCAGGTTCCCCCCACATGTACACGGCGATGATCGAGACCGCGGAGGTCGTGGCGCGCCGTTACGGGATCTCCCGCGACGCCCAGGACCGTTACGCGCTGCAGAGTCAGCAGCGCGTGGCGGCCGCGTACGCCGCCGGGCGCTTCGAGGCGGAGATCGTGCCGCTCAGGAGCGCCAAGCTCGTGACCGACAAAGTCAGCGGCGCGAGCCACTCCGAGGAGGTGCTGCTCAAGCAGGACGAGGGGTTCCGTGCCGACACGACGCTCGCCGCACTGGCGAAGCTCGAACCGGTCTGGTCGGGCGGTAAGCTGATCGAGAAGGGTGAGAACATCACCGCGGGCAATGCCTCGCAGCTCTCCGACGGGGCTGCCGCGGTGATCGTCATGGACGCGCAGCTGGCCGCACAGCGCAACCTCAAGCCCCTCGGGGCATACCGCGGCATGGCAGTGGCCGGGTGCGCGCCCGAGGAGATGGGGATCGGCCCGGTGTTCGCGGTGCCGAAGCTGCTGGCGCGGCACGGGCTTAGCGTCGCTGATGTCGGCCTGTGGGAACTCAACGAGGCCTTTGCGGTGCAGGCGCTGTATTGCCGCGACCGGCTTGGCATCGACAACGAGCGCTTCAACGTGGACGGCGGCGCCATTGCGATCGGTCACCCGTACGGCATGAGCGGGGCACGCCTGGTCGGTCACGCGCTCATCGAGGGCAAGCGTCGCGGCGTGCGCTGGGTGGTCGTGACGATGTGCGTGGCCGGCGGTATGGGCGCGGCGGGCCTGTTCGAGGTGTACTGAGCATGAGCAAGCACGCCTCCCGCCACGGGTCGCACCGATGAGTGCCGCGCCCGAATACGAGCTCGACGAACTCGACCGCCGCATCATCGCGGCACTCAAAGCCGACGGGCGCGCGACTAACCAGAAGATCGCGCGCAGCCTGCACATCTCGCCCGCCACCGTCGGGGCACGCATCCGGCGCCTGGAGAATATGAACGCGATGCGCGTGGTCGCGGTCACCGATTTCGCCGCGCTCGGCTACAAGGTGCTGCTCGCCGTGGGTATCGAGGTACAGGGTCGCGCTGCGGAGGAAGTCGCGCGGGAACTGGCCGCGCTCGAAGAGGTGTTCGCGGTGCATATGGTGACCGGCGCCCGGGACATCGAGATTCTCGTGGTACTGCATGACCTGGAGGAACTGGAGACCTTCCTGCTGCGGGACATCGCCAAGATTCGCGGCATTCGCGCGCTGGCCGCGGGCATCGCCGCCGACGTGATCAAATACGACTTCGACCGTGCGCAGATGGCATGAAAGCCGCTCTGCCCACGCTTGACGCTCTCGACCGACGCATCGTCGATCTGCTGACGGTGGATGCGCGGGTGAGCAACCGTCAGATCGCCGCGCAGCTCGGAGTCACCGAGGGCACGATACGCGGCCGCATCAATCGCCTCGAGCAGGGCGGTGCCATCCGTCTGACGGCGGTCACCAACGTGGCATTCGCCGGCTCGCCCAAGGTGGTGCTGATCGGCATCCAGGCGCAGCACGGGGAGCTGAGGGCGGTGAGCCAGAAGATCGCGGCCATGCCCGAGATCGGCTGCGTCATCGTGATGCTCGGTCGCTTCGACATCCTCGCGATCGGCCTGTTCGGCGCGCTCGAGGACATCATCGAGGTCGCCAACAACCGCATCCTGGCACTTCCCGGCGTACGGCACGTGGAGACCTCGATCGCGGTCAAGACGCTGAAGTACGACTTCCACGCGGCCAAGATCACGCCCGTGCGCCGCGCGCCCAAGCCGCCCGCCGCCTGAGCCACCTTCAGGAGACCGCCGACGTGGATGACCTGCCTGCCAGCCGCTCAGCCGCATTCACCCCGCTGCGCGTCGGGCCGCTCACCCTGCGCAATCGCTTCATCAAGTCCGCCACCAACGAGGGCAGCGCCAAGGGCGGCGTGCCCTCCAAGCGGCTGGTGAAGTTTCACGAGGACATCGCCGCCGGCGGCGTCGCGATGACCACGGTCGCCTATTGCGCCGTGGCGCCCGATGGTCGCACGTTCACCGACCAAATCACCCTCGACGCGCAGTCTGTGCCCCATCTGCAGGTGCTCACCGCTGCGGTGCACCGGCACGGGGCCGCGGCATCGGCTCAGATCACCCACGGGGGCTGCTTCACTTTCGTGCCGCCGACCGCCTCGGCACGGCCGCTGTCAGCGAGCGGCGGATTCAACAAGGTCGGCATCATGAGCGGCCAGTGGCTGCGCCAGAGGATGAGCGGCGCCGACATGGAGCGGGTGGCCGCCGAATTCGTGCGCGGCGCGCAGCTGGCGCGCGCCGCAGGCTTCGACGCGGTTGAGATTCACATGGGGCACGGTTATCTGCTCAGTCAGTTTCTCAGTCCACTGTACAACCGGCGGCGCGACGCGTATGGCGGCAGCATCGAGGGGCGCGTGCGCTTTCCCGTCATGGTGCTGCAGCGGGTGCTCGATGCCGTGGGCAAGAACATGGCAGTGGTGTGCAAGCTGAGCGTGACCGACGGTCATCCGCGCGGCAACAGCGCCGCCGACGGCGCCCAGATTGCCAGGGCCCTCGAGAGCGCGGGCGCGCACCTGCTGGTCTTAAGCGCAGGCCTCAATATCGAATCGATCACCACCATGTTCGGCTCCTCCTTTCCGAAGGAGAACCGCACGCGTGTGTCCAATCCGATCGTCGCGGCGGCGATGTTCATCCAGCAGTTCACCGAGCCGAAGAACGTCACGTTCCGCGAGCTGTATCAGCTGGAAAACTCGCGCAAGGTGCGCGCCGCGACACGCATGCCGCTCGCTTACCTCGGGGGAGTCAAAAGTCTGGCCAACACCGAGCAGGTGCTGGCGGAGGGGTTCGACGCGGTCGCCCTCGGACGTGTGCTCATCCACCAGGCGGATCTGGTGAATGGCTTCGCGAGCGGGCGTGTGCGCGAGTCCGGCTGCACCTCCTGCAATCGCTGCGTGGCGATGATGTACACCGCGGGTGGCACCTCCTGTGTGCTCGGCGAGGCCGGCGACGCTGCGCTGAACGCTACGCCGGCGGCACCGTGAACGTTCGCGTATCCGCGGGCCGAGCAGGGCGGGCGCGCCAGCTGACGCGCGCCGCACGCGCCATGGCCGAGCACGTCCCGCGTGCGCTTAGCCCTGCAGGATGTCTGCGGGGCCGAAGTAGGCCTTCATGCTGGTAACCTTTCCCGCCTCATTGAAGGTCATGACGTCGATGACGCGCACCGTGACCGGCCCGATGTGTGCGCTGAAGGCCATGGCTGCCGAGTTGCCGTGCGAGCCGCGGATCGGAGCGTCGAGGGTGAGTTTGGCGCCCGTCGCGATCGAGTGGGTGTAGAAGGCCTGGATCTCGGCCTTGCCGCGCTTCACCGGCGAGCCGACGGGGTCCTCCACGGTTGCGTCCTCGGCGTACAGCGCGAGCACCGCCGCGGCACTGCCACTGTTAAACGCGTCGATATAGGCCTGCATGGCAGCCTTCATGATTTCCTGGCTGGGCATCGCGGGGACTCCGTCGTCAAGGGCGGCACAGCATACCCGTCCTGCGGTGTCGGTCGTGATCGTTCATTTGGGCGACGTGGGCAGCGCGGCCGCAGGGCACACTGCCCGTGATCACAGCACGCTCGAGGGGGCCTCTTGGATGACGCACGCGACTTGAGC
>DATHLO010000196.1:0-2927 GCA_035488075.1 Steroidobacteraceae bacterium
GAACTCCACAGTGTTGCCTCCATCTGCTCATCCGCGGGCGGGAAGAACTCGAAGGAGACGCGGATCGGTGCGGCTGGATTCATGCGGCCCCCGCGCCGCCGAGACGCGCCGTCGCGGAGGTGCCGCGCGCCAGCGCGGCCAACACGTGCTCGCCGTCGGCCTCAAGGGGACTTAAGCGCTCGCAGCGCAGTCCAGCCTCGCTCAGCAGGCGCCGCAAGCGCGCGAGGGGATGTTCGACGACGCGCTGTCGCGATGTCTCGAGCGCGTCGTAACCCTCGAAGATCCACAGCTGACCGTCCGTTGCGAGCGCGCGCCGGGCCAGCGCGAGCGTGCGCGTCAGCGTCTCTTCCTCCGCCGCCGGGTGATCCAGAATGACGACGGCGAAGGGACCCCCCGCGCGGGCGATGTCGGACTCGCGCAGCGCGGCCGTGCCGCCGCCCTCGATGACCCGACCGGGCAATGCGCACCGCTCGATGTAGGTCCTGGCCGCCTGGGCGGCGCGGCGCGAGTGCGCGATGGCCACGCACGACTGCGCGGCGGTCACGGCACCCTGCAGCAGCTCCGGATGGCGCACGCCCACGACGAGCGCGGGGCCCCGGGCGCTCGGGAGCGATGCGGCCGCGATGAACCCGGCCAGCGCCCGCCCGAGTCGCGACTCCCCGAGCACCTCCGTCGCCGGCACGCGCGCGCGACGCGCGGCAGAGCGATCGCGCAGCAGTTGCTCATCGCGGCGATCCAGCTGTGCGAGCAGGCCGCCCACGAAACTGGCGGCGTCCGCGGCCCGCGCGACCCGGTAGTGAACCCACTGCCCGGCCCGCTGACGCTCGAGGAGGCCCGCCTCACACAGAATCTTCAGGTGCCGGGAAATGCGCGGCTCGCTCTGAGCGAGGGCGTGCGCGAGATCCGCCACGCTCAGCTCGCCCTGGGCGCACAGCGCCAGCAGGCGCAGCCGGCTCGGCTCACCCGCAGCGCGCAGCCAGCGCATCATCTCCGACGGGGTGGCCGCTTTCATTCAACTATTGTACAAATCTTTAACTCGTACCTCAAAACGCTCCGACGTGCCATTCTTATAGAGCTAATAGCCTCGTTATCGGCTCACACTATCTCATTAGAGAGACAAATGAGCCGTCAATGGAGTGCGGGAGAGGCTCCAGGACCCGGGCCATCCGCAAACAGCGCCTCGACATCGATGGAATCGAACCGATACGGGCGATGACAGAACTCGCACGTCACGGTCACCGCGCCCTGCTCGCGCAGCAGGTCGCGGATCTCCCCCGCCCCAAGCGCCCGCAGAACCCCCGCGACCCGTGCGGCGCTGCAGCGGCACTCGAAGCGCACCGCCGCGCCGCGGAAGAGCCGCAGATCACGCCCGGGGAAGGCGCCCGCGAGTACGTCCTCCGGGGGCACGATGAGCAGCAGCTTCGGATCCACGCGCTCCATGCCTGCCTCGGCGTCCTGCCAGGCGGCGCTCGCCTCTTCGGCTTCAGTGCTCGCACCGGGCAGCCTCTGCACCAGTACGCCGGCCGCCCGCCCCTCATCCGCCGCGAGCCGCACACGCGTGGGCAGCTGCTCGGAGGTGGCAAAGTAGGCTTCCAAGGACTGCGCCAGGCAGTCTCCGGCGAGCGGGACCACGCCCTGGTAACGCGTGCTGCGGTCATCCGCCTCGACCGTCACCGTGATGCGTCCCTCGGTGCCGGCGAGCTGGCGAAAGAGCGCGCCGTGTGGCGCGGACGGCGCGAGCGTCGCGAGCGCCTCCTCGTCGCAGCGTGCCACCGCGCGCAGGCGAAAATCGTGCGTGCACTGAGCCACCAGCAGGCTCACCGCGCCGTTGCCCTGCAATTGGAACGTGAGCGTGCCGCGAAACTTCAGCGTGGCGGCGAGCAACACCGCCGCGGCCACCGCCTCGCCGAGCAGTTCATTGACGACCGCCGGATGGTGCGTATGGGCGCGCAGCGCGCGCCAGGCGCCCTCTACGTGCACCCAGTGCCCGCGCACCGGGCGCTCCTCAAAAATGAAGCGACGCACGTGGTCGCTCCCCAGAGTGGTTTCGCTTTGCATGGGGGAGCTCAATGGGGTCCGCGTCGGGCAACTCAACCCCCGCGCGGCCGCCGCCGCGCCGCGGCTCAGCCGCTCAGCTTTTTCTTCAGGAGCTCGTTCAGCTGCGCAGGATTGGCCTTGCCGCCGGTCGCCTTCATAACCTGGCCGACAAAAAATCCGAACAACTTGTCCTTGCCGGAGCGGTATTCGGCCAGCTGGCCCGGATTCTTCGCGAACACCTCATCGATCACGCGCTCGATGGCGCCGCTGTCGGTGATCTGACGCAGGCCCTTGCCTTCGATCACCGCGTCCGCGCTCGAGCCATCGGCCCACATGGTCTCGAAGACTTCCTTGGCGATCTTGCCCGAGATGGTCTGGTCGCTGATGCGCGCGAGCAATCCAGCCAGCTGCCCCGCCGGCAGCTTGCCGGAGCCGACATCCACGTTGTCCTTGTTGAGCGCCGCGGCGAGCTCGCCCATCACCCAGTTGGCGGCGAGCTTGGGTTCCTGGGGCACGGCCTGCACCACCTCCTCGTAGTAAGCGGCGAGTTCGCGGCTCGCGGTGAGCACGCCCGCGTCGTAGACGGAGAGGCCGTACTGTGCGACGAAGCGCGCCGCCTTCTGGTCGGGCAGCTCCGGCAGCGTGGCGCGCACGGATTCGATAAGTGCGGCGTCAAGCTCTACGGGCAGCAGGTCAGGGTCGGGAAAGTAGCGGTAGTCGTTGGCCTCTTCCTTGGAGCGCATCGAGCGCGTCTCGCCCTTGTCCGGATCGTAGAGGCGCGTCTCCTGGATCACCTTGCCGCCCGACTCGAGCAGCTCGATCTGGCGCGCGATCTCGAAGTTGATCGCCCGCTCGACGAAGCGAAACGAGTTGAGGTTCTTGATCTCCGC
>DATHLO010000197.1:0-13313 GCA_035488075.1 Steroidobacteraceae bacterium
GCCGCGTCCCCGGCGGACTGGAACGAGAAGACGACGCCCTTCTGTTCCGCGACCGGCTCGTAGTATTCCACCACCTCGGCCGCCACGGCCGCCGCGTCCACGCGCACGAAACCCGAGCGGCGCGCTCCGGAGTCGATCTCCGCCAGCCGCAGCAGCGCATTGAACATGCGCATCACGCGGTCGACGTCCGCGACTGCCGCCTCGATCTCCGCGAAGGCTTCCGCCGAGGGCGGCCGCGTCAGCGCGAGTTCCTCCAGACGCGAGCGCAGCTCCGCGAGCGGGGTGCGCAGGTCATGCGCGATGGAGTTGGAAACGTTACTGATGCCCGAGATCAGGTGCTCGATGTGATCGAGCATGCCGTTCAGGGTGCGCGAGAGCGTCGCGAACTCCTCCGAACCCCCGAGCGGCAGGCGGTGGCGCAGGTCGCCCTGCATGATCGCCGACACCGCCTGGCCGATGCCCTGCACACGGGCGAGCAGCGTGCGGCGGATGAGTAATGCCCCCACCACACCCACCACGAACAGAAACGTGACCGCGCTGATCAGTCCCCAGGTAAAGCGCTGCTCGAGCGGCAGGAAGCGCGACAGATCTCGGCCGACGAGCAGGTGATAGCCCCCGGGCAGCAGTGTTTCCACGAACAGCGTGCGCGTCGGCTGACCGGGCAGGTCGGGGAGCGCCGCGCGGATGCCAGGCGTCGGGCGGATGTCCTGCGGCCAGGCGGCGAGGTTTCCGGCGAGCGGGTGGTAGGCGCTGTCCGTGAGCAGCAGCGTGCGCTCGCCGGCGATCTGCATGCCGACGCGGGCGTTGATATGCGCGGTGAGCCCGGCGACGCCCTCGCGCGTGAACACCTCGGCGAGGCGCTGGGCATCGTCACGCAGGATCTCCTCACGCCCGGTGCGGATGGTGACGTTCCACGCGTACCACAGCGGTATCGCGAACGCGCCGAGCGCCGCGAGCCCCATGAGCACGTAGCCGAGCGCCCAGGCGAGCGCGGAGGAGCGGATCAGCCTACTCACGCTCGCTCATCATGTACCCGGCGTTGCGCACCGTGCGCACCAGCGGGCGTTCCGTGTCGAGCTCGAGCTTCTGGCGCAGCTTGCTGATGTGTACGTCTACCACGTTGGTCTGGGGATCGAAATTGTAGTCCCATACCGCTTCCAGCAGCATGGTGCGGGTGACCACCTGGTCCGCATGGCGCATCAGATACTCGAGCAGTTTGAACTCGCGCGGCTGCAGGTTGATCGTGCGGCTGCCGCGCGTCACGCGCCGCGACAGCAGGTCCATGCGCAGGTCGCCCACCTGCAGCAGCCGCTCGGCGGCGTGATCGACTGAGCGACGGCCGAGTGCGTCAACGCGCGCCAGCAGCTCACCGAAGGCGAAGGGCTTGGTGAGATAGTCATCGCCACCGCTGCGCAGGCCCTTGATGCGCTCGTCGACGTTGTTGAGCGCGCTCAGGATCAGAATCGGCGTGCGGTTGCCGGACTTGCGCAGCGCCTCGATGATGCCGAGGCCGTCGATGTTCCCGGGCAGCATGCGATCCAGCACGATGACATCGTAGGGTTCGCTCGCGGCGATGAACAACCCGTCGCGGCCGTTGTTGGCGTGCTCCACGGTGTGGCCCGCCTCGCGCAGGCCGCGGGTGACGAAACGCGCCACCCGCTCATTGTCCTCGACGACCAGGATCTTCATGAGGCGCCCTGGGGCGCAGCTTCACCCGCTGCGGCACCTTGTTGCTGCGGATGCTTGCGGGCCCAGCGCACGACCAGGCGATCCAGGTACAGATAGATCACGGGTGTTGTGAACAAGGTCAACATCTGACTTAAGACCAGTCCGCCGACCATTGTATAGCCCAGGGGCTGGCGCAGCTCAGAGCCGGTACCGCGGCCGAGCATCAGCGGCAGCGCACCCAGCAGTGCCGCCATGGTGGTCATCAGGATGGGTCGGAAGCGCAGCAGGCAGGCCTTACGGATGGCCGCTTCGGGCGCAAGGTGCTCCTGGCGCTCGGCGTGGATGGCGAAATCGACCATCATGATGCCGTTTTTCTTGACGATGCCGATCAGCAGAATGATGCCGATCAGTCCCACCACCGACAGATCAAAGTGGAACAGCATCAGCATGAGCAGCGCACCGACACCGGCCGAGGGCAGCGTGGAGAGAATCGTGAGCGGGTGGATGTAGCTCTCGTACAGCACGCCGAGAATGATGTACACGGCCACCAGGGCCGCCAGGATCAGAAACGGCGCGGTCTTCAGCGACGCCTGGAACGCCTGCGCCGTGCCCTGGAAGGTGCCCTGGATCGCAGCGGGCATGTGGATGGTGGCCGAGATTTTTTGGATTTCCTTGACCGCATCCCCGAGCGCGACCCCGGGTGCGAGGTTAAACGACAGGGTGACGGCCGGAAACTGGCCCTGGTGATTGATCGACAGATAGCTCGTATGGTCGGTGTCGAACTTGGTAAACACCGATAGCGGCACCTGCTCGTTGGTGAGCGGGGACTTGATGTAGATCTTTTTGAGGGAGTCTGGGTCGCCGAGCAGCGCGGGCAAGACCTCGAGCACCACGTGGTAGCTGTTGAGCTGCGTGAAGTACTGCGTCACCTGGCGCTGACCGAAGGCGTCGTAGAGCGTGTTGTCGATGAGCGCGGGCTGGATGCCAAAGCGCGCCGCCTGGTCGCGGTCGATGTCGAGGGAGAGTTTACTGCTGCTGGTTTGCTGATCCGAGGCGACGTCGCGCAACTGCGGCAGCTTCTTGAGCTCCTCGAGCATGCGCGGCGCCCAGGTGTTGAGTTCATCAAGGTTGGCATCCTGCAGCGTGTATTGATATTGCGTGCGCGCGAGGCGGCCGCCGACGTTCAGGTCCTGAGAGGCCTGTAGATATACCGTGCCGTCTGGAACCTGCGCGATCTTCTTGCGCAACCGGTCGATGATCTGATCCGCCGTGGCATCGCGCTCGTCGCGCGGCTTGAGCCCCAGGACTACAAAGCCGTTGTTGAGCGGGCGGCCGCCGCCGACGAAAGCCGCCCAGGAGGCGACCCCGGGGTCGCTCGCCAACACGTCAGTCAGGCGCCGTTGGAGCCGTAGCATGCGTTCGAAGGACACATCCTGTGGCGCATCGGTGAGCCCCTGGATGATGCCGGTGTCCTGCTGCGGGAAGAAGCCCTTAGGCATCACCACATACAGCAGCACCGCCGCTGCGACGGTGATCACGAACGTCACCATGGTGGCGCGCTGATGCCGCAGCACGAAGTCGAGCCCACGCGTGTAGTGCTCGAGCAGCCACTGGAAACCGCGCTCGAGCGTCAAGTAGAAGCGCCCGTGCTGCACGTTCTTTTCATCGCGCAGGAACAGGGCGCACATCATGGGAGAGAGGGTGAGCGCCACCACGGCCGAAACGGCGATCGTCATCGTCACGGTGACGGCGAACTCGCGAAACAGTCGCCCCACGATGCCGCTCATCAGCAGCAGCGGGATGAACACCGCCACGAGCGAGGTACTGATGGAAAGAATGGTGAAGCCGATCTCTCCGGAGCCCTTGATGGCCGCCTCGTAGGGACTCAGGCCCTCCTCGATATGGCGGTAGATGTTCTCGAGCATCACGATCGCGTCATCCACCACGAAGCCGACCGCGATGGTGAGTGCCATGAGCGAGAGGTTATCGAGGCTGTAGCCGATCGCATACATGAGCGCTGCGGTGCCCAACAGGGACAGGGGCACTGTGACCCCGGGGATTGCGGTGGCCCAGAAGCTGCGCAGGAAGAGGAAGATCACCAGCACCACGAGCACGATAGCGAGCATCAGCGAAAACTCGACATCCTTGACCGAGGCCTGGATGGTGGTCGTGCGATCGATGACCTGATCCACCTTGAGCGAGGGGGGCACTGAGTTCATGACGTGGGGCAGCGCCGCCTTGATGTTCTTGACGGCATCGATGACGTTGGTGCCCGGCTGCTTGTAAACCAGGAGCAGGATGCCGAGCTTGCCGTTCTGAAACCCGCGCACCTGGGAGTTCTCCGGGCCGTCCACCGCGACTCCGATGTCGCGGATGCGCACCGGCGCCCCGTTGCGGTAGGCGACGATCACATCGTTCCACGGGGCGGCTTTGAGCAGCTGGTCGTTGTCGTAAATGGCGAAGTTCTTGTTCGGGCCGGTGATGGCGCCCTGCGGTGAGTCCACCGTGGCGGTCGTGATGAGGTTTGCGACGTCCTCGAGCTGCAGTCCCACGGCGGCGAGCTTCACCGGGTCGATCTGCACGCGTACCGCAGGCTTCTGCTGGCCCCCGACCGTGACCTGCGCGATGCCCGGCAGCTGCGAGAGCTGCTGCGCGATCACCGTCTCCGCGTAGTCATCGACCTGCGTGACCGGCATCACGTCCGAGTGCACCGCCAGAATCAGGATGGCCGAGTCCGCCGGATTCACCTTGCGGTATGCGGGCGGCGCGGGCAGATTCTTCGGCAGCTGACCGGCGGCGGCGTCGATTGCCGCCTGCACGTCCTGCGCGGCCGCATCGATATTGCGCTCGAGATTGAATTGCAGCGTGATCTGGCTCGAGCCGAGCACGCTGGTAGAGGTCATCTGCGAGACACCCGAGATCTGCGCGAACTGAGTCTCCAGGGGCTGCGCGACGGATGAGGCCATGATCTCGGGGCTGGCGCCCGGCAGATTCGCGCTCACGAGGATCGTCGGAAAATCCACCTGCGGCAGCGGTGCCACGGGCAGGAAGGGGAAGGCGGCGAGCCCGACCAGGAACAGTCCCGCCATCAAAAGCGTGGTGGCGACCGGGCGCTCGATGAAGGGCTTGGAGAGGTTCACGGCGCCTGCTCCGCAGGCTTGCTGGCGCTTCCCTTGCTGCTGCGTGGCGCATTCGCGCGTATATGGCTGCCGGGTTGCAGACGGTACTGGTTGCTGGCGACGACCTTGTCACCGGCCTTGAGTCCCTTCTGCACCACCACCGTTTCGTTGTTCTGTTCGCCGATCGTGACGGGTGCGACCGCGATCGTGGAGTCGGCATTCACCAGGTAGGTGAACAGCCCGTCGGGCCCGCGCTCGAGCGCGCCGGCGGGCATGGTCAGCACCTGGTGCTGCACCTGGGTGAGCACGCGCATGTTCACGAACTGACCCGGCCACAGGTGATGTTGCTTGTTCGGCAGCGTGGCCTTCAGGCGCAGCGTGCCGGTGGTCTGATCGATCTGGTTGTCGATGAGCGCGAGCGTGCCGCGATCCAGCTCCTCATTGCGGTCGCGCGACAACGCCACCGTTTGCACCGGACCGCGCTGCAGGGCGGCGTTCACCTGCTCGAAGCTCTCCTCCGGCAGACTGAAGATCACCGAGATCGGCTCGAGCTGCGTCACGACCACGATGCCAGTGGTATCTGTGGCATGCACGATGTTGCCCGGATCGACCAGGCGGATGCCCGTGCGACCCTCGATCGGGGAGCGAATGGTGGTGTAGTCGAGCTGCGTGCGCGCATTGTCGATGGCCGCCTCATCGCCCTTCACCTGCGCGCCCAGCTGCGCGATGAGCGCGTTCTGGGTGTCGACCGTCTGCTTGCTGGCGAGATCCTCAGGGGCGAGGAGCTGGTAGCGCTGCATGTCCAGGTGCGCGTTCTGCAGCTGTGCGCGGTCCTTGTCGCGTGTGGCGATGGCGACGCCGAGGGCGGCCTGGAAGGGGCGCGGATCGATCTGCGCGAGCAGCGCGCCTTTATTGACATCCTGGCCCTCCGTGAAGCCGATTTTGTCCACCTGCCCGTCCACGCGAGCGGTCACGGTGACCGTGTAGAAGGCCTGCACGGTGCCGAGTCCCTCGGCGTACACGGGCACGTCCGCCGCCTGCACGGTCGCCACGTCGACCGCGATGACCGGCGGCCCCTTGTTGGCGTTGGAACTGTTCGGCCGCAGCCACCGCCACGCGCCCAGCAGCAGAAGCACGGCCAGCGCAGCAATGATGAGCGTGCGCTGTCTCACAGCGCCTGCTCCGATTCCCAGCCACCGCCGAGTGCCTGGTAGAGGGAGACGAGGGCGGCAAGGTGCGCGAATTTCGCCTGCGCAAGAGCATCCCGGGCGCTGAACAAGGCGGTCTCCGTATTGAGTAGTGTCAGAACGTTGATGGTGCCGGCACCCATCTGCATCTGCGCGAAGCGGTAGGCGCGCGCGGCCTGCTCGGCGGCCTCACGGTCACGTGTCACAAGCTCGCCCGTCTGCTGCAGGGCGATGAGCGCGTCCTCGACATTGGCGAATGCCGAGATCACCGCCTTGTGATAGTCCGCCAGCAGTTCGTCGTAGCGCGCCTGGGAGAGGCGGTATTGTCCCACGAGCGCGCCACCCTGAAAGATCGGCTGCGTGAGTCCGGCAGCGAGGGACCAGGTGCGGTTCGCGGGCGTGAGAAGCGAGGCGAGCTTGGAGCTCTCGTAGCCGCCGTCGGCGGTGAGGGAAATGCTTGGAAAAAACGCAGCGCGCGCCACGGCGATATTGGCGTTGGCGCTGATCAGCTGCGCCTCCGCTTCCGCGACGTCCGGCCGCCGCGCCAGCAGCTGCGAGGGCAGCCCCGGGCGCACCTGTGGCTGGCTCAGGCCATCGAGCGTCCCGTGCGTCACATCGACCGCTTCCGGCGTGCTGCCGATGAGGATGGCGAGCGCATCCAGGCTCTGGCGCAACTGTTGTCGCAGCGGTGGAATCGTGGCGTTGACGGTGGCGACCACCGTCTCCTGCTGGGCGACGTCCAGCCCGGTGGCGGTGCCGGCGCGCTGCTCGAGCTTCAGTCCCTGCAGAACCTTGCTGGCGTTCTCGAAGTTGGCATTGGCGATGTCGAGTCGGTCGCGCAGTTCGAGCGCCTGAAAGTAGCTGGTGGCGACGCCGGCGACGACGGTGAGCTCCACGGTGGTGCGGTCGTAGCGGCTCGCCTGGGCGCTCGCAGTGGCGGCCGCGAGCGCCGCGCGGTTCTTGCCCCAGAAGTCAAGTTGGTAACTTGCGGTCACCAGTGGACTGAAATCGTTGTTGGTCACGAAGCCGACGTTTTCAACGATGGGGGCGCGCGTGCGCGAGGCCGTGGCCTGCGCGCTTACGGCCGGCAGCAGCGGCGCGCCGGCGATGCGCCGCTGCGCGTCCGCCTCGCGTACGCGCGCGATTGCCGCGCGCAGGTCATCATTCGCCTGCTGAGCCTGAGTGATGAACTGATTCAGGTCATCGGAGGCAAACCCGCGCCACCAGTCGCTTGCGGGCCATTGCGGGGCTGCGGGGTCCGAGGGTGTGAGCCACGCGGGCGGTGGCGGGACATCGGGACGGTGGTAGCGTGGTCCGAGGCTGCAGGCGCCGAGCAAGGCCGCGCAGGCACACGCCAGCAGGCGCCGGCGCGCGCCAGACAATCGTCCTCGGCTGTGCACTCCCGCCCACATGAGGCACCGACAGTAGTCCGCGCCACATGCTCTCGCCGTGGGCAAATGATTAAACTCTGTTAACCTGCCGCCGCCGCTGTTCCTGCCCCCATGTTCCACTCCCCATGCGCCCGGCGCTGGCCGCCGCGAGCTTCTGAGGACGCGCCCGCGTGCGCGTTGAGCGGCGTTTGATCGGTACCGGTGACGCCGAAGCGCTGACTTCTCTGTGGCCGTCCCTCAAACGAGGGATGGTGTCCTGAGGCGATGCGCGCGAAAAATGCCTATCGGTACCTGAGGATATCCGCATGGGGAGTGTTCGATGTCCATCAAGCTTACGGTGAACGGCGCGGCGCGCGAACTGGACGTCCCGCCGGACATGCCACTCTTGTGGGCGCTGCGCGATCACCTGCAGCTCACCGGCACCAAGTTCGGCTGCGGCATGGCCCTGTGCGGGGCCTGCACGGTCCACATCGATGGCCAGGCCACGCGCTCGTGCGTCACGCCGGTCGCGGCGGCCCAGGGCCGCCAGGTCACCACCATCGAGGGTCTGGCGACGCCGGCAGGCCACGCCGTGCAGAGCGCGTGGGTTGCGCTCGACGTGCCCCAATGCGGCTACTGCCAAAGCGGACAGATCATGTCGGCCGCGGCGCTGCTGAGTCGCAACCCGAAGCCGAGCGATGCGGATATCGACACGGCGATGAGTGGCAACATCTGCCGCTGCGCCACGTACGTGCGTATTCGTAACGCCATCCACCAGGCGGCCGAGAATCTGCCGGCCGCGCCAGCGGCGCACGGCTGACACGGCAACCGGAAAGGAGCCAGCGACATGTATTTGCGCCCGATGGATGAAGCCGCGGCACTCGCCGCGGGCCTGACTGCGCCGGAGCTGACACGGCGGCAGTTCCTCGCTCTCAGTACGCTCGCCGGCTCCGGCCTCACGCTCGGCATCCTGCTGCCCGGCTGCGCTCCCTCAGCCGGGCCGGCCGCGAAGAGCGCCGCCGCGGGGCCGCTTGCGATGCCCTTCGTGCGCATCGCACCGGATGACACCGTGACGGTGATCTGCAAACACCTCGAGGCCGGTCAGGGCGTGTGGACCGGATTGCCGGCGATCGTCTGCGAGGAACTCGACGCCGCCTGGGGCCAGATGCGCGTCGAGAGCGCCCCCGCGCAGGTACCGCTCTACGGCAACCTCGCCATGGGCGGTACGGTGCAGGCGACCGGCGGTTCGACTGCGGTCGCCAACTCCTGGATGCAGCTGCGCCAGGCCGGCGCCACCGCGCGCGCCATGTTGGTCGCCGCTGCAGCCAAGAACTGGAACGTGCCGGCCGGCGAGATCAGCGTCAGCGACGGCGTCGTCGTGCACGCCGGTGCCGCCAGGCGAGCGACGTTCGGCGAACTGGCCGCCGCCGCCGCCGAGCAGCCGGTGCCAAAAGAGGTGAAGCTCAAGGACCCGGCCTCGTTCAAAGTCATCGGCAGGGAGAAGCTGCCGCGGCTGGACGCGCGCGCCAAGTCCAGCGGCCAGCAGCAGTTCGCGATCGACGTGATGCTCCCCGGGATGATGACGGCCGTCGTCCTGCGCCCGCCGCGCTTCGGCGGCAAGGTGGCGAACATCGATGCTGCGAAGGCGAAGGCGGTCGCAGGCGTCGTCGACGTCGTGCAGATCCCGCGGGGCGTGGCGGTCGTCGGTCTTGACATGTATTCCGCCAAGAAAGGCCGCGAGGCCCTGAGTGTCACCTGGGACGAGTCCGCCGCCGAGAAGCGCGGCACGGCGCAGCTCATGAAGGAATACCACGCGCTCGCACGCGGTTCCGAGGCCTTCACCGTCACCAGTGCGGGCAACGCCGACGCGGCGCTCGCCGCTGCGCTCCACAAGGTCGAGGGCGAATTTGAGTTTCCGTATCTTGCGCATGCCCCCATGGAGCCGCTCACGGCCGTGTGTCGCTTAAGCGCCGATAAGTGTGAGATCTGGGCCGGCTGCCAGTTCCAGACGATCGACCAGGCGAACGCTGCAGCCCAGGTCGGGATGAAGCCTGAGCAGGTGAGCATCTATACGCTCGCCGCCGGCGGCACCTTCGGGCGCCGTGCGAACGCGGAGTCGGATTACATAGCCGAAGTCGCCTCCATCGCCAAGGCCACGGGCGGCAGATACCCGGTGCGCCTCATCTGGACGCGGGAGGATGACATCACCGGGGGCAGATACCGGCCGCTGAACGTGCATCGCGTCGCAGCCGGCATCGGCAAGGATGGCAAGGTGGCCTACCGCCAGCGCGTCGTCGGCCAGTCGATCATGGCCGGCACACCGTTCGCCGCCATGATGATCAAGAACAACATCGATCCGACCGCCGTGGAAGGCAACGCTCCGGAGCAGTACGACCTCGATGACACGCACCTGTCGTGGACGCAGCCCCAGGTCGGCGTGCCGGTGCTGTGGTGGCGCTCGGTGGGTCACACGCACATGGCGTTCTCCAAGGAAGTGATGATCGATGAGCTGGCGCAGGCGGCGGGTCAGGATGCGGTCGCCTTCCGCCTCGCGCACCTGTCCAAGCATCCGCGCCACGCGGCCGCCCTCACGCTGGTCGCGCAGAAGGCCGGCTGGGAGCAGCCGTTCTCCAAGGGAAAGGGACGTGGGCGCGGTGTCGCCGTGCACGAATCCTTCGGCACCGTGGTAGCGCAGGTCGCGGAGGTCACGGTCAGCGGGGACAAAATCAGCGTGGACCGCGTGGTGTGCGCGGTGGATTGCGGCATCGCCGTGACACCCGATGTGATCCAGGCGCAGATGCAAAGCGCCATTGGCTACGGGTTGTCGGCGGCGCTGCACGGCAAGATCACGCTCACCGACGGGCGGGTCGACCAGACCAATTTCCACCAGTATCAGGTGCTGCGCCTCAACGAGATGCCGCGCCTGATTGAGGTCTACATCGTCCCCTCCACCAACGCGCCCTCGGGCGTCGGGGAACCGGGCACGCCGCCGATCGCACCCGCGGTGGCGAACGCGGTGCGCGCGGCGAACGGGGTGCGCTTACGGTCGCTCCCCTTTGATCTTGCGGCGGCGCGCGCCGCGCGCGCCTGAGCGCCTCAGGCTAGAGCGCCGCGAAGCTGCGCGCCTCGGCACTCCAGCCGGGGGCGCTGGCGAGCGCCTGCGGGATCTCATCCGGCGTAGCCACGACCTGCCACATCGACAGGTGGCGCGTATCCATGAAGTGTTCGGCTACCGCGCGGCGCAGCACTTCGAGCAGCGGGTCGAAGAAGCCGCGCGTATTGATGAGCACGATGGGGTTCAGATAAAGCCCGAGGCGTTTGAGCGTGATCGCCTCGAGCAGCTCCTCGAGCGTGCCGGAGCCGCCGGGCAGCGCGATCGCAGCCTGGCTCATGGTGAGCATGAGGTGCTTGCGCGTGCGCAGGTCCTCGACCAGCTGCAGGTCGCTCAGCCCCGGGTGGCCCCATTCCAGGTCGGCCATGAAGCGCGGCAGGATGCCGATGACGCGGCCGCCTGCCTCGAGCGCGCCGTCGGCGAGCGCGCCCATCGAGCCCGCCGCCCCGCCGCCGTACACGATGGTGATGCCGGCGCCGGCCAGCACTTCGCCCAAGCGCCGCGCGGCAAGCCGATAGTCCGCATGCGCAGTGCGGCTCGAAGCGCAGTACACGCACACGGCGCGCCGGGTGACAGGGGCAGGCGGGGAGGTCATGGGTGCGCAGAGTGTCTGTGGCGGAACACGGCCCCTTCATTATAAAGGCGGCGCGCGTGAGGCACGCGTGCCCGCGCTGCGGGGCCGCGGGACTAAAGGCCGCCTCAGTGCGGCGGCGGTTCCGGGCGCGGCGCGGCGGTCGGCAAATTCGCCAGTTCGCTCGCCTGGTGCACCCAGTCGTCGCGTTCGATGCAGCCCTGGAACTGCGGCAGCTGACTGTCGAGCTGCCTGACGTCATCGGCGGACCATTCCGCGATCTGCCAGAAATAGAACACGCCCATCTTGTGCAGTTTGCGCTCGAGCACCTTTGGCACCCCCTTGATCTGCGTCAGATCATCGGGCTCGCCGTGCCCCGGGTGCGTCAACAGGTTCTTGCTGCCCTCGCGGACCGCGACGTCGGGGGTGGAGGGATTCTCGATGTACGGTTCGTCGAACGGCTCGGGTACCGGTTGCAGGTCGAGCGCCTGCGGCTCGGGCATGCGCAGGGCACGCACCGCGCTCGCCAGCTCGTCCAGGCGCGTCTGCAGCGGAAAGAGAGCATGCTCGATCGCGGTCAGGCGCTTATCCGTGGAGCTGAGATCCGGCGGCTCCGGCACGCGGATCTCCCCCACCTGGCGGCCAAGTTCATCGAGGCGTGCATGCACGGGTGCAAGATCCACCCGTTCCGGCACCGGGATATCAATGTCACTCACCGCCGCGTGCACCGCGGCCACCTGCGCGCTTACGGGCTCAAGATCCACCGGTGGACGCGCCGCGAGACGCTCTTCGAAGCCGCGGCGCCACGCCAGCCACTCCTCGCGCGAGCGTGCGTATTCGAGCGAGATGTCTTCGTAGTGACGGCGGAACCACCAGTAGGCAAAGCCCGCGCCGCCGGCGGCCGCCAGGCCCAACAGGAACAGCATCTTCACCAGGAGAAAGCCCATGAAAGCTCCTCGCGCGTTCTAGGTCGCGGAAACGGTATGAAACTCAATGCGGCGGTTGCGTGCGCGCCCCGCCTCGGTCGTGTTGTCGGCGACCGGACGGCGCGCGCCATAGCCCTTGGCCGAGAGCCGCCGCGCGGGAATGCCGCGGGTGATGAGCGCCTGGCGCACCGCGGCGGCCCGCGCCTCACTCAGGCGTCGGTTCAGCCGGCCGCGGCCAACCGTGTCGGTGTAGCCCTCGATGCGGATGTTGCCCGGACAGGCTTTGACCTCGCGAGCCAGCTGATCGAGGAGTGCAGTGCTCTTCGCGTCAATCTTCGCGCTCCCGGGGGCGAATGCGATCTGCTCACCGGCGAGGATGCTCGCCAGTGAACTCTCGCAGCCCTGGCGGGTGACGGGCGCCGGCACCTCCGTGGTACGCGGGGCGGGGGCCACGGCCGCCGGTGCCGCTTCGGCTTCGACGGGGGGCAGGAATTGCCCGGTGACATTCACCGCACAGGTGTGCCGGCCCAGCCAGGTCGCACAGGTGGCCGTGCGCGCCAGCTGCAGTGCACGCGCACCGGCGCCGCTGCTCGGCTCCACGCCCGCAAGCCTGACGTTCTGTCCGGAAACGGTGACTCCGACCCACCCGAAGCCCCCGGCGCTCAGCTGCTCGCGCACTTCGCGCTCAACGGTCCCCTGGATCGCGTATTGCGCGAACGGCCCCAACGCGTACAGCCCGACCAGCACAAGCGCGGCGAGCGGGAGGAGGCCGCGCCAGACGAACGGCCACAAGGGCGGATCGCGCCAGACAAGAAGATGGCGCTCAAGAACTATCGCGGATGCCATCGAACCCTCCGCTTGAAGGTCGTCTGTCGCTCCCCTGTTAGGAGCACTGACGCTGCGGCACTGTATACCCAGGGGACGGCACGAATCCAGACACCCGCGCCGTCAGGGCGGCTGGCCGCTACGAGTTAAGTTTGAGTTGCCGAGCGCGTTGGTGCGCGTCGCCCGCGGGCGGCTTTCAGCCGCTATCATCAGCGGTCGTTGCGCCTGAGCGCTGCGCACCCAGCGCATTTCGAGCTGCCTGCTGCACGGCGGCCACCGCTGCCTGCCGGGCACAGGCCAAGGAGGCTTCCCGTTACCGCTGGCGTATCGGAATAGTCCTGAGACGGCGGCATGCCCTGGGGATTGGCGGCGAGTTGCCTGGGGCTCGGCCGGGGCGCGGCCCGGCAGTTGCCGAACTGCGCGTAAGGCGACTACAGTCGGCGCTCCCGGCGGGTGTAGTTCAATGGTAGAACTGCAGCTTCCCAAGCTGCTAACGTGGGTTCGATTCCCATCACCCGCTCCATCCTCGTGAGAT
>DATHLO010000198.1:0-9495 GCA_035488075.1 Steroidobacteraceae bacterium
CCGCCGCTGCCGCAGCACGCCGACGGCGTGTTTGTCGAGGACACCGCGGTCGTGCTGCCCGAGCTCACGGTCATCACGCGCCCGGGAGCCGTTTCGCGCCGCGCCGAAGTGGACTCGGTGGCCGCGACCCTGGCGCCGCACACGCACCTCGTGCACGTGCGCGATCCTGGAACGCTCGAAGGCGGGGACGTACTGTGCATCGGACGGCGGGTATACGTGGGCATCTCGGGGCGCACCAATGCTGAGGGCGTCGCGCAGCTCGCCGCTGCGCTTGCGCCCTTTGACTACGCGGTACACGCGGTGGCCATGCACGGCTGCCTGCACCTGAAAAGCGCCGCCACATTCATCCCGCCCGACACGCTGCTCGTGAATGCCGAGTGGGTAGACCCGGCGCTCCTTGGCGTGCAGCGCATCGTGCACGTGGCGGAACCCTTCGGTGCGAACACGCTCACCGTGGGCGGTGTGACGCTCGTCAGCAGCGACTACCCTGCCACGCAGGAGCGGTTGCGGCGGGCAGGCATCGCCACGCGCGCACTCGAGGTGAGCGAGCTGCACAAAGCGGAAGCGGCGCTCACCTGCATGAGCCTGATCTTCGAGACGCTGCCGGCCTCAGCCGTGCTGACTCGCGCGCAGCGCGCGCAGGAATGAATCGACCTCCGGCTCGGTGCCGATGGTGATGCGGCACCAGCTGTCGAAGGGCGGAAACAGACGTCCCACCAGAATGTTGCGTGCCTTCATGCGCTGCGTGAAGGTCGCGAGCGGCATGCCCGTATCAAAGAAGATGAAGTTGCCCTGCGGTTCGGCGTAGCGCAGGCTCAGCTGCCTGAGTACCCCGGTGATGCGGGTGCGGCTTGCGAGGATGCGGTTGCGGGTCGCCTGCAGAAACTTCCGGTCATCGAGACTCGCGCGCGCCGCGCGCACCGCGAACAGGTTTGGCGTCGTCATGCGGGCGCGCCCAAGCGCGGCGGCGATGTCCGGACGCGTGATCGCGTAGCCCATGCGCAGGCCCGCCATGCCGTGGAGCTTCGAGAACGTGCGCAGCACCACGACGCGCCGCTCCCCGTTGACCAGCTCCGCAACCGAGCGCATGTCCGCGCCGGTGGCGAAGTCCATGTACGCCTCATCCACGATCGTGACCACGTGCGGCGGCAGTGCCTCGATGAAGGCGCGGATCTCGGCTGCACCCAGCGCCGTACCGGTCGGGTTGTTCGGATTGCACAGGTAGATCGCGCGCGTGCGGGGGGAGACCGCCGCCCGCATCGCGGGCAAGTCATGGCACAGCCGCGCGTCCACCGGCACGAACGTGACCTTCGCACCGAGGCCGAGGGCGTAGTCGGGCAGTTCCAGATACGTCGGCTCCGCGGCGATGAACTCCCCGCCGTCGCGCCCGCACAGCAGTGCCAGCGCGCACAAGAGCTCGCCCGAACCGGTGCCGGTCACGATGTGCTGCACGTCCGTGCCTTCGTGGCGCGCGAGCGCTGCGCTCAGATCCTGCATCTCCAGCTCCGAGGGGTAGCGGCAGCCCTCCGGGATCGCGCGCGACACCGCCAGGCGCGCAGCCGGGGAGGGGCCGTACGGATTCTCGTTCCAGCACAGCACGACCGGCCGCGCCGCGGGCGCCGCGTCGGCGCTGGCCACCCGCAGCGAGAACGCCGGGCCTGCCAGGAGCAGCGCCGAGGCGGTCAGAAGATCGCGGCGGTTCACGGTCATAATCGTGTCATCCCCTTGCCCTGGCGCCCAATCCTACCTGCCGGCCGCCCGCGCACGCGGTATTTTCCGCCGGCGCCGCCCGTTACCCGCACCGCACGCGCGCTCGTTGGTGGCACTTCCGGCAGGCCAACGCTAGACTTTCCGCATGCAAACAGCTGCGCGCATGTCGCTGAAAATCGCCGGCCCGACACAGCTGCTGTTGGAGCGCTCCGCGGGCGTTGCGCACCCGATCCACCCGCTGTGGCTGCGCGAGCGCTGCAAGGACGCCGTCAGCATGGATCTGAAGACCCAGCAGCGCCTGCAGGACCCTTCCGACTTCGATCTGGATGTGAAGATCGTGGCGCTCTCGCAGCCCTCGGCCGGCACGTTTCGGGTGAAGTTCAGCGACGGTCATGAAGCGAGCTTCAGCGCCGAGGACATCCTGCAGGAGGCAGCCCTGGCACCCAACAGCCACGACTGCCCCGGGCCGCAGTTGTGGGACGGCTCGCTGCAGGAGCTGCCGCGCGCGCGCTGGCGCTCCGATGCGAGCGAGGCGGAGCGTCTGTCGTGGCTGGAGTCGTTTCTCACGCTCGGTTTCGTCATCTTCGAGGACGTCCCGAGTGAGCCGGGTACCGTGCTCAAGGTCGGCTCGATGTTCGGGTTCATCCGCGAGACCAATTTCGGTGCGCTCTTTGACGTGCGTTCGACCCCGGAGGCCACCGATCTTGCCTACACTTCAGTATCACTCGATCCGCATACCGACAATCCGTACCGCGCGCCGGTACCGGGCATTCAGCTGCTGCATTGCCTCGTGAACGAGACGCGCGGCGGGCTGTCGACGCTCGTGGATGGGTTCGCCGTCGCACAGGCGCTGCGCGCGCAGGATTGCGCCGCCTTCACCGTGCTCAGCAGCACACCGGTGCGCTTTAAGTACCTGGACGCGGGCACCGAGCTTACGGCGAGCGCACCGCCCATCGAGCTGGATGTGACCGGGGCGCTCAAGGCGATCCATTTCAGTCCGCGGCTCGACTTCGTGCCGCTATTTGCGCCCGACCAGCTCGACGTTTACTTTCGCGCGCGCCGCAAGTTCGATCAGCGCTTGCGGGCGCCGGATTTTGAGATCCGCTTTCTGCTCAAGTCCGGCGATCTGGTGATGTTCGATAACTGCCGCCTGCTGCACGGGCGTACCGGCTTTGATCCGGCCGAGGGCCTGCGGCACCTGCAGGGCTGTTATATCGACATCGACGGCCCGCGCAGCCTGTATCGCGTGCTGCGCCGCCGAGGCACGCAGGGCTCCACCGTGAGGCGCAGCGCATGAGCCGTCTGGTCAGCTTTCGGCAGATGAAGGATGGCACCAAGGCGGACTACGAGCTGCTGGATGCGGCGGAGAAGCAATACGCCGCCGGCCTTGCCGACCGCGTCCTCGAGGCGCTGCGCAAACTCGATCACTCGCTCGAGGGCTATCCGGTCAGCCGCCTCGGGCACTCGCTGCAGGCGGCGACCCGTGCGCTGCGCGACCAGGCCGACGAGGAGCTGGTGCTCGCCGCGCTGCTGCACGACATCGGCGATGAGCTCGCCCCCTACAACCACGCCGAGCTCGCCGCCGCCATCGTGCGTCCGTACGTGCGCCCCGAGGTCACCTGGATCGTCGCGCAGCACGGCCTGTTTCAGAACTACTACTACGTGCATCACTTTGGCGGGGACCGCGACGCCCGCGACCGCCTGCGCGCTCATCCCTGGTATGAGGCCTGCGTGCACTTTTGCGCGACTTGGGACCAGTGCTCGTTTGATCCGGACTACCCGAGCGAGGCACTGGCCGCCTTTGAACCCCTGGTGCGGCGCATCTTTGCGCGCCCGCCCCACGATCCGCGTTACTTGTCGGCCGGACCCTGAGCCGCGCGCTGCTGCGCATCGGGCGCCGCTTGGGCATTGCGCAGCAGCCACTCACGCGCCTCGCTCACGGTTGCGAACACGGCTATCGGCAGGCCGCGGTTCACCGCCACCGTTTCGGCAAACTCCATCAGGTGCCCTTCGGCGTTGGCGTCCACGTACGCCACGGCGTGCAGCAGGCCGCGCGCCCGTTCGCTGCCTTCGGAGGCCACCTTGTAGACCGGGAAGGTGCTCAGACGCGGTCCCGCCAGGTGCTCCTCGATGAGCACCCGGAAGCACTGGCGCGCAATGCATTCGCGCCTCACCTCATCCAGGTACCGGGCGACCGTGTCGGCATCGTTCGTGCCGGTGACGATGAAGTGCAGGAAGGTGGCTTCCGGTTTGATCGTCAGCTGATAGGGCATTTCAGTCCGTGAAAATCAGGCAGGCCGGGCCCGCCGTCATGATAGCGCAGCCGCGCACCGCAAGTATTGCGGCCGCGGTGCACGCGGGCGGGGCAGACCGCTCTAGCATAGGGCAGCGTTACCGGGAGTACGTCAGTGAGTGATCAGATCGCAACCATCGGCACCCTGAAGGACACGTTACTGAGTCTCGCCGTGCGCTTCGGCCCGCGCCTGCTCGTGGCGATCCTGATTCTCGTGGCGGGTCTGGTGGTCAGTCGCGCGGTGAGCCGCTGGCTGCTGCGCTTGCTGCACCGCCTGGAACTCGAGCAACCCGTGCGGCTGCTGCTGGCGCGGGTCGCCTGGGCTGCCTCTTTTGTGCTCTTCGTCATCATGGCATTGCAGAACCTCGGCGTGGAGCTCCTGCCGCTCATCGCCGGTCTCGGCGTCGCCGGTGCGGGCATCGCGCTCGCCACCCAAGGGGTGCTGAGCAACATGGTCGCCGGGCTCTCGATCATCTTCTCCAAGCCCTTCAAGGTGGGGGAATACATCGCCATCGTCGGCGTTGAGGGCACGGTGGAGAGCATCACGCTCTTCAGCACCACGCTCCTGCACGTGGATCGCTCGCGCGTGGTGGTGCCGAACCGCAAGATCGTCGGGGAGATTCTCCACAACTACGGCCGTATCCGGCAGCTCGATGTAGCAGTGGGCGTGGCGTACGAGACGGACCTGCGCCTCGCGCTCGAGAAGATACACGCGGTACTTTCCGCTAATGCGCGCGTGCTGCAGGAGCCGCCTGCGGTGGTGCAGCCGATCCAGCTGGCCGACTCGTCCATCAACATCGCCGTACGGCCCTGGGTGCTGATCGAGGATCAGGCCAGCGCCACCGGGGAGATCTACACCGCCGTCGTCGACGCCTTCCGCAGCGGCGGCATCGTCATCCCGGTGCCGCAACGTCAGGTGCGGCTGATCGGCCCGGGCGCTGCGTGAATCCGGCCCGAGCCGACCGCCGTGGCTTTACCAGTAGCGCGGGGCCTTGTAGTACTCGTACGTGCGCTCGCGGAACTCGCCGTCGTCACGGGTGAGTTCCTCGATGGAGCCGGCGGGCGCGGCCGCGAGCTGCTCCTTCGTGTAATTCACCAGATAGCCGTCCTGAGTCTCGTCGTAGTCGAGCGACTCCCAGGGAATCGGATGAAACTTCTCCTTGACTCCGAGGAAGCCGCCGAAGCCGACCACGGCGAACATGATGTTGTTGGACTGCTTGTCCAGAACCACGTCCTCGATCACGCCGATTTTCTTTCCCGAAGGGTTCTTGACCGCGGTGCCGATGACCTTCTTGGCGCGAATGGCCGAGGTATGTCCGCTGGCGGTAGTCATGCTTTGTCTCCTTAGCTTGAGTAACCTGAAACGCCGGCGCATGTTCTGCTCAAGCGCACGCCGGGAAAGTAGGTCCGGGCCGCAGTGCGGCGTAGGAGGATCCGCGGGCCCCGGTTTCGCCTTCGGTGTCCGCGCGGCGCGCGCTATGCGATATTGCGGCGCGCGCCGTCTGCCGGCGATGCAGCTGCGGTACAACACCGCGAGGAGATGTGGCCTTGAAAATCGTGCGCTACGGTGAGCGTGGCCGCGAGCGCCCCGCAGTGCTCGATGCCAGCGGGGTCATACGCGATCTTGCGGCGCTCATGACCGACTGGACGCCCGCCGAGCTTGAGCCGGGGAACCTCGCGCGCCTCGCGCGCATCGACTGCACGCGGCTGCCGGCCGTCGCCGCCGGCACGCGCCTCGGTGTGCCCGTGAGCGGTATCAGAAAATTCATCGCCATCGGACTCAACTACACCGATCACGCGCTCGAGGCCGGACTCACACCGCCGCGTGAACCGGTCATCTTCATGAAGGCCATCAGCTGCCTGAGCGGCCCCGATGACGCCTTGGTACTGCCGCGCGGCTCACGCAAAAGCGACTGGGAGGTGGAACTGGGCGTGGTGATCGGTCGGACCGCCCGCTACGTCGAGACCCACGAGGCGCTCGGCTATGTCGCCGGGTACTGTCTGCTCGACGATGCCTCCGAACGCGAATACCAGATCGAGCGCGGCGGCACCTGGGACAAGGGCAAGGGGTGTGACACCTTCGGCCCCGTGGGCCCGTGGCTGGTCAGTGCCGATGAGATCGGTGATCCGCAACAGCTCGATCTGTGGCTCGAGGTTAACGGCGTGCGCCATCAGGACGGTAACACCGCCCGTATGATCTTCCCGGTGGCGCAGCTCATCGCCTGCGTGAGCACTTACATGACCCTTGCGCCCGGCGACCTCATCGCCACCGGTACCCCGGCCGGCGTCGGCATGGGGATGAAGCCTCCCCAGTACCTCAAGGCGGGCGACCGCGTACGTCTGGGCAGCAGTCGGCTCGGGACCCAGACGCACCTGGTAGAGGCATGGCGGGATGACGCACCCTTCTGACACCGCTTGCCCTGAAGTGGCGGCGCTTCGGGAGGCGGCGTGTCGGCCCGCACGGTACTGATCGTCGGTGCCGGACCCACAGGACTCACGCTGGCCGCGTGGCTCGCGCACCAGGGCGTGCAGGCGCGCATCATTGACCGCACTGTTGAGCCCGGGACGACCTCGCGCGCGCTGGCGGTGCAGGCGCGGACGCTGGAGCTGTACCAGCAGCTCGGTATCACGAACACCCTGCTCGCGCGCGGCCACAAGGTGCCGGCCGTCAACCTGTGGGTCCGGGGCGCACACGCGGCGCGGATGCCGTTCGAAGCGATCGGCGCCGGCCTCACGCGCTACCCGTTTCTGGAGATCTTTCCCCAGGATGAGCACGAGCGGCTGTTGCTTGAGCACCTGGCGGCCCTCGGCGTGAGGGTCGAGCGCGGCACGGAGCTCACGGACTTCACCGACCAGGGCGAGGGCATCCACGCCCGGCTGCTTGGGCCCGACGGACGCGAGGAAACCCTCGAGGCGGCCTACCTCGCCGGCTGCGACGGGGCCCGCTCGCTCGTGCGCGAGACGCTGGGCACCGGCTTCCCCGGAGGCACCTACCGGCAGGTGTTTTATGTCGCCGATATCGAGGGCGGCGGCCCTGCGCTTGACGGGGAACTGCACATCGACCTGGAGGAGGCAGACTTCCTCGCGGTGTTCCCGCTGGCCGGTGCAGGGCGCGCGCGCCTCATCGGCACCGTGCGGGACGAGCGGGCCGAGCACCCCGAGCAGCTGCGTTTCGAGGACGTGAGCGCCCGCGCCATGCACAACCTCAAGGTGCGCGTGGAACGGGTCAACTGGTTTTCCAGCTACCGCGTGCATCACCGTGTGACGGAGCACTTCGGCAAGGGACGCGCGTTTTTACTCGGCGACGCGGCCCACATTCACAGTCCGGCCGGCGGCCAGGGCATGAACACCGGCATCGGCGATGCGGTGAATCTCGCCTGGAAGCTCGCCGCCGTGCTGCAGGGGCGGGCACCGCCACGCCTGCTCGACAGCTACGAGGCCGAGCGCATCCCGTTCGCACGCCGCCTGGTCGCGACCACCGACCGCATCTTCACCTTCGCCACCGCCGAAGGTGCGATTGCGGACTTCATGCGCACGCGCGTCGCGCCCTTGCTGATGCCGCGGGCGGTCGCGCTCGCGCCGGTGCGTGAGTTTCTCTTCCGCACCGTGTCGCAAATCACCGTGAACTATCGCGGCAGCCCGCTGAGCGCGGGCGCGGTAGGGCGCGTGCACGGGGGTGATCGACTGCCGTGGGCGCTCGCGGGCGGGAGCGATAACTACACGGCTCTCACGGCGATTTCCTGGCAGGTGCACGTCTACGGCACGGCGCGCGAAGCCCTCACGCTGTGGTGCCAGCAACACGGCGTACCGCTGCACGTGTTCCCCTTTACGCCCGAGCACGCGGCGGCGGGCCTGACGCGCGATGCGCTCTATCTGCTGCGGCCCGACACCTACCTCGCGCTGGCCGAGGCCTCCCAGGATCCGGCCGTGCTCGAACGCTATGGCAGCGAACGAGCGCTGCGCCTGGGCGCGCAGGGTGCATGAGTGTCCGCGCACGGGTTGGGGCGTGCAGACCCGACGCAGCGCCGGCGCAGATGGCGTTTGCGCGCTGCGCAATCCGCAGAAGAACAGTGAGCGCTCGCGGGCGGCGTGGCTTGCGTTTCAGCTGAGGCGTGAGCGACGCGCTGACCTGATATCCTGCCATCCTCACCCTTGCAAGGTCGCGCCATGACATCTCACCTCCGGCAGCGCGTCGCGCTGCTCGCTGCATGTCTGCTCACCCCGTTGTTGGCCGGTGCCGCGGTGAGCGCGGCCAAGCAGCCGATTACCCACGAGGCGCTGTGGATGATGAAGCGCGTTGGCACGCCGGTGGTCAGTCCGGACGGCAAGTGGGTGGTGGTCCCGGTGCTCGAGCCTGCCTACGAGCAGGACAAGGAGGTTAGTGATCTGTGGCTGCTCGCGGCCGACGGCAGCGTCGCGGCGCGGCGGCTCACCTACACGCGCGCACCCGAGCACGGCGTGGCCTGGTCGCCCGACAGCCACGCCATTGCCTTCACCACCAAGCGCGAAGGTGACGACGTGGAGCAGATCTACATCCTCGACCTCGTCGGCGGCGGTGAAGCCCGCAGACTCACGAGCGTCGCCACCGGCGCTGCCAATCCGCGCTGGCGTCCGGACGGCAGGGCCGTGTTGTTCGAGTCCTTCGTCTGGCCGAACGCGCTGGACGATGCAGCCAACAAGAAAGTGATCGCCGATCGCAAGGCGCGCAAGTACAACGTGCGCATCTATGAGCACGCGCCGATCCGTTTCTGGAATGAGTGGTTCGACGAGCGCCATCCTACGATCATGGTGCAGTCGCTGGAGGAGGGCGCGCGCCCGCAGGACATCCTCTCCCCCACCGCTTTCGCGCGCGCGCCCGGCTTTTACGGCACGCCGACGAACGAAAACGCGATCACCCTGGCGCCGATCTGGAGTCCGGACGGCCAGGAGATCGTATTTACGGCCACGAGTGAGCGCTGGAACGCCGTCTTTGCTCACGTCGGTTATCATCTCTACCGCTTGCCGGCCGCCGGCGGCGCGGAACCGCGGCTCCTCACCGCGGCCAGCGGTGAGTACCGCGACAGCGCTTTCGCCCCCGACGGGCGGACACTCTTTTACAAGTACGCGCCGCACGATGAGGAGATCTATCACCTCGAGCGCCTCGAGCGCCTGCCGTGGCCTGCGGGTGGTGAGCCGACGCAGGTCACGCGCGAGCTTGATCGCGAAGTGGCCGCCTACGCGCTCACACCGGACAGCCGCAGCGTCTATCTGCTGGTGCCCGAGGCCGCCGGCGAAAACCTCTATCGCGTCCCCGCCGCCGGTGGCACCCCTGAGCGGCTGATCGCACCGGTGGTCGGCGGCTACACCGCGCTCGTGAGCGCGCACAAGGCCCCCCAGCCGGTGCTCATCGCAAGCTACGGCAGTTCGGTGAGTCCGGCGGAGATCGTGCGCATCGACCCGCAGGCTCGCCGGCACGTGAATCTCACCCACCTCAACACCGCGACTGCCGCGGC